>NZ_QULA01000095.1:349-587 GCF_003481595.1 Blautia sp. OM07-19 | reverse complement strand
GAACCACCGACCTCACGCTTATCAGGCGTGCGCTCTAACCAGCTGAGCTATAAGCCCATTCGAAAGCTAAGGTATCTTCCCTCAACTAAATTCAGCTACGCTTCATTAAGGTTCGGGAAGCGCCTCGCACTAAATTCAATCTTCGCTTAACAGCTCGATTTCATTAAGTTGCTTTCGGCGTGGAGATGAAGAGATTCGAACTCTCGACCCCCTGCTTGCAAGGCAGGTGCTCTCCCAA
>NZ_QULA01000095.1:0-339 GCF_003481595.1 Blautia sp. OM07-19 | reverse complement strand
GCTTGCAAGGCAGGTGCTCTCCCAACTGAGCTACATCCCCATTTGATCTGGCGTCCACCTGCTCTCCCACATCGTCTCCAATGCAGTACCATCGGCCGCTTGCGTCTTAACCGTCGTGTTCGGGATGGGAACGGGTGTTTCCCACAAGCGCATCGACACCAGAAATATGGTTATTAAGTTGTGTACTTGATAACTCAACAGTAAAACACATCTGACTTTCTACTTCTTCTTCCGTTTTAGTTGGATTGATTCAGCTGCATTCACAGCCTACTTTATCCATTTCCTTAGAAAGGAGGTGATCCAGCCGCACCTTCCGATACGGCTACCTTGTTACGACTT
>NZ_QULA01000094.1:303-588 GCF_003481595.1 Blautia sp. OM07-19 | reverse complement strand
AAGTCTGCTGTATGAAGGATACAGCTGCGAAAACCAAGCAGCAGATAAGGATTACAGTAATGCTAAAATACTGGGGATTGATTATGCGATGCAGGGAATGGCAGTGTTTTCAGAAGAGATTGAGATGGAAGAAGCAGGATTCTTCAGAAAAAATGAAAAAAGGCTGGCAAGGGAACAGCGAAAACTGTCGAGATGTGTAAAAGGGAGCCACAATTATGTGCGGCAGAAAAAGAAAGTTGCCAGATGCCATGAAAAAATACGCAGCCAGAGAAGAGATTATCTGCA
>NZ_QULA01000094.1:0-293 GCF_003481595.1 Blautia sp. OM07-19 | reverse complement strand
TGCCATGAAAAAATACGCAGCCAGAGAAGAGATTATCTGCATAAACTGAGCCGCAGGATCACAGACCAGTACGATATAGTTGCGGTGGAAGATATTGATATGAAAGCGATGAGCCAGTGCCTGCATTTTGGGAAAAGTATACAGGATAATGGATACGGGATGTTCCGGAATATGCTGGAATATAAGCTTGACTGGAAGGGAAAAGAATTAGTAAAGGTAGACCGGTTTTTCCCTTCAAGCAAAAAATGCAGTAAATGCGGAAAGATAAAAAAAGAGCTGAAATTATCCGAAAG
>NZ_QULA01000093.1:301-590 GCF_003481595.1 Blautia sp. OM07-19 | reverse complement strand
ATCAAGGATATTTGATTAGTTTAATCAAATTTACATGTATGCAGTTTTCAAGGTACGATTTAGGCTTACTCACTTAACCTCACGGCTAAATTCACATAAGCCAATGGGCTTAAGTCGACCTTTCCTCTAGAAAAATCACTTATACCCTAGTGGGCTTAAGTGGACTCGAACCACCGACCTCACGCTTATCAGGCGTGCGCTCTAACCAGCTGAGCTATAAGCCCATCTTTGAAATCTTACGATTTCAAGTGGAGATGAAGAGATTCGAACTCTCGACCCCCTGCTTGCA
>NZ_QULA01000093.1:0-291 GCF_003481595.1 Blautia sp. OM07-19 | reverse complement strand
AAGTGGAGATGAAGAGATTCGAACTCTCGACCCCCTGCTTGCAAGGCAGGTGCTCTCCCAACTGAGCTACATCCCCATTTGATCTGGCGTCCACCTGCTCTCCCACATCGTCTCCAATGCAGTACCATCGGCCGCTTGCGTCTTAACCGTCGTGTTCGGGATGGGAACGGGTGTTTCCCACAAGCGCATCGACACCAGAAATATGGTTATTAAGTTGTGTACTTGATAACTCAACAGTAAAACACATCTGACTTTCTACTTCTTCTTCCGTTTTAGTTGGATTGATTCAGC
>NZ_QULA01000092.1:0-698 GCF_003481595.1 Blautia sp. OM07-19 | reverse complement strand
CTTAACTTGACCCATATTTATACAAGATAATTTCGATAAGCAAGCAATGAATATAGTACATCCAGTCCTTGCCAGATAGAACGTACTCCAGGCATACCATCGCTCGGTGCACCTTTCGTCCCTCCAAGAACTCCCAGATCATAAATTGCTTCTTTAAGTGAATACGATTCAGGAATTTCCTTGCTTTTTCTTGCGCAACAACATAATACTTTCCATTCCTCTTCAACAAATACGATCCCACTTGAAATTTCCGGACATATTTTCCCAAGATAAGTCAGATTTAATATCTGCATTGCAATGACAGAATATAATAACGTTAGAAAGCTTAATCTCCCATAGTCCCTTGCCTGGTTCTTTTCTATTTTGCACCCACTCTTTAATATAAAATGAAACCGTTCTATCTTCCATCTGTGTGCATAACACTGTACCAGCTTTTCTATTTCTTTTTCGCTCTTTACCGTTACCGTTGTCAGCAGAAACCATTCTGTCCCCTTTTTCCCGGATTCATGCACATAGATCGCTGTCAGCTCCAGCTTTTCCCGTAAATGCTTTTCCTTTCTCCTTTGAGGACGGTAGATTGTAACCTTTTTGCAATGGTAATCCATTTTTATATTTCTTGATGGGATATGCTCTTTGGGATTCCGGCTCATCCGGACAACCATGCTTCCTGCCACTGGGGAACTACGTAATTCATGAAA
>NZ_QULA01000091.1:0-831 GCF_003481595.1 Blautia sp. OM07-19 | reverse complement strand
GAAAATGAAATCTAACAGTTTTGATAGAATTGTTGTTATTTCGGCAGAAATATGGAAAATGTACTTCCTTTTCCCGGAACGGAAGCAATCTTGATATAACCTCCCTCACCGGATATGATCTGTCGGGCAAGGTATAAGCCGATGCCGACCCCTTCCTGCTCCTGAACCGCCTTTGAGCGGTAAAAGCGAGCAAATATCTTCGCTTGCTCAGTTTCCGGTATGCCTGAACCGGTATCCGATATATCGACCCTTGCAAACATTTCATAGCTTACGGCAGAAATAGTAATGGTGCCATGCTCCGTATATTTGATGGCATTGTCTACGATATTCGCCAGCGCTTCCGCTGTCCATTTGAAGTCGAATACGGCAAAAGCATCGGTATCTTGCAGTCGCAAAGACAATCCTTTTTCAGAAGCCTTGGCGGCATATTGTTCTACTACGCTTTCAAGCAGCGGCTGCAGCGCTGCTTGCTGAGGGGAGAGTGAAATGATCCCGTTTTCCAGTCTGGAAAGCTTTACGAGAGAATCGATCAAAAATCGCAGCTTTTCCGATTGTTTGTACAGCGCCTCCACATTTGCCTTCGCCGATGCAGGCAGAGTTTCCTCCATCAGAAGCTCGCTGTATAACAGCAGGTTTGCAATCGGCGTTTTCGTCTGGTGGGAAATGTCCGCAATCAAGGTTTTGATTTTGTCTTTTTCCTGCGCTATGTTTTGAGAAGATGCTTCTGCGGCGGAAAGATAGTGCGCAAACTTTGTTTCCAATGCAGACAGCTGGCTTTCATCAAAATTGGTTTCAGAAAAGGAGCCGGTCATGGCAGCGTCCAGCATCCTT
>NZ_QULA01000090.1:224-861 GCF_003481595.1 Blautia sp. OM07-19 | reverse complement strand
AATCATAGTTTTATAAATGCTTACGATTTCTGCTTTTTGATAAAGTTAATGACATTGTGTAAATTCAACGTTTCTCCTACTTTTTACTAATGCCGCAGACCGGAATCGAACCGGTACGGGTATCACTACCCACGGGATTTTAAGTCCCGGGCGTCTGCCAGTTCCGCCACTGCGGCATATTCAAAAATGGGACCTATAGGGCTCGAACCTATGACCCTCTGCTTGTAAGGCAGATGCTCTCCCAGCTGAGCTAAGATCCCTAAAAAAACGACCCAGATGAGACTCGAACTCACGACCTCCGCCGTGACAGGGCGGCGCTCTAACCAACTGAGCCACTGGGCCAAAAAACAACAATGGACCTTCGGGGACTCGAACCCAGGACCGACCGGTTATGAGCCGGTTGCTCTAACCAACTGAGCTAAAGGTCCAAAAAGCCGATGATCGGACTCGAACCGATAACCTGCTGATTACAAATCAGCTGCTCTGCCAATTGAGCCACATCGGCATATAACTATATGATGTATTATACACCAAATGTCGTAATCAAGTCATCCAAAAATCACAATTATTATTTTTAATGACTCCAAGGGGATTTGAACCCCTGTTACCGCCGTGAAAGGGCGGTGTCTTAACCGCT
>NZ_QULA01000090.1:0-214 GCF_003481595.1 Blautia sp. OM07-19 | reverse complement strand
GCCGTGAAAGGGCGGTGTCTTAACCGCTTGACCATGGAGCCAGGTATAAAAAACTCCCCCTGTTGGACTCGAACCAACGACACTGCGGTTAACAGCCGCATGCTCTACCGACTGAGCTAAGGAGGATTATTAGAAGATATCATATCTTCAAAACCACATACATGTTGACTAAGCAATTATATCATAACCAAGCTTGTTGGTCAAGCCCTCACCC
>NZ_QULA01000009.1:0-127548 GCF_003481595.1 Blautia sp. OM07-19 | reverse complement strand
CAATGTCATTAACTTTATCAAAAAGCAGAAATCGTAAGCATTTATAAAACTATGATTCCTGCTTTTTGTTTTTTATATGGGCATACGTATCCCCTTCTCTTTATACTCGTATTTTTTAGCTCAGTATGCTCTTTTATGGGTATTCGAATAGTTTCCTGCTAACCGTCCTTTCGTTCTGGCATAATGCCGATCAGGACGAATGGGAACAAGATTCTTACTGATATCTTCGTATATTTGCTGAAATAATATATTTTTCTTTTGGTCATCCGTTTCAAGGAGTATATAAATCAGATCATTTTTTAAGATTCCAATACTAACAGTCTGATTGATCATCATTTTATGTTTTCTGTTTGCCTCTTTCTGATCCAGTTCACGCTCTGCGTCTAATATGATATCTTCGGCTAAATTGCTCAGATATATAGTGCTGTATATATCTTGTAATAACAGAATGGGTTTTGTACCTGTAAAATTTTCTAACTGTAATCGACTCTTTAGTGTTTCGTACGCAGTCTCTATTCCCCATCTCATATGATATAATTCTTTTATTTCTTCTGTATGAAATTCAGTTTGTGAAAGATTTGTAGCCAGAACTTCTAAACTTCCGTTTTCTAATAGGATTTTTACCATACGCAATGAAATTTCACCAAGTTCTTTCATACGTTCTCCATCCGGTGTCCCCTCGTAATGTCTGATCCTTGACTTATCAAGTTTTATTTTAACTAGCTGGTCATTTTCCGCTAAACTGCTTTGCTCTTTTTTGTAATCACTGCTTTTTAAACGTACGATAAATTTAATATCCTTATCCATCATATGTATAAACGCTGGCGTAGAAGGATAACCTCTGTCCATGATAATAATGTAGGGAATGCTGCCTATTGTTTCCGGTATACGCTCCATCTGTTTTTCAGCCAGGCGCATTTCATCAAATTTCACCTTATTACAGTCACTTTCCAGTATCATACGATTCATTATATCATAAATACAGCCTAATCCTATTTGAGCTTGGGGCTTTGTATTTTTTCGGCTTGCAGAACCATACAGTTTCAATGTTTCAGCAGTGGTAGGAATATTAATATCTGAGCCGTCAGCGGCTAATATCAAATGATCTTTGTAAGTTGAAAAGGTGGAATCTGCATAAAAGTTACGGTTATGATATTTATATAATTCTAAAAAAGCATCTGGATTAAGTTTCATACGCTGTTTCAGATATCCTGGTTTTGAAATAGACACACCAGGATGAGCAAGTTTCATATAATTTCTCAGTTCCAAGGCCAACGTCAGCCCCTTTCTGTTTATCATTGTGAAAAGAAGATCCTGAAGAGGCATTTTTCGAATTCTGGTAAAATGATTTTTATTACCGGATCGGCAAAATGCCTTAAATTCATCAGAACTCATTTTTTCTATATCCATGAATGTACGTTTCTGAGAATGTTTCATGTATAATCACATCCTTTTTTGAGCAGGTTCATGGCGTCTTTTTACAATATAAGCATATCAAAAAAAGCAGAAGATATCTAATCCTTTTAGGAATAAATATCTTCTGCTTTTAAGTTAATGACATTGTTGATTTATAAGGCTTTTCAGCGTTTCCAAGAGCAGGGGATGAGAGAATCGAACTCCCACCAAAGGTTTTGGAGACCCCTATCATACCATTTGACCAATCCCCTATATTATTGGAATAGTTGCAATTTCATCTGCAACAAAATGAATTATAGCAGATAATATTTTGTTTGTCAATAGCGGAGATGGAGGGATTTGAACCCTCGCGCCGGTTGCCCGACCTACCGCATTTCGAGTGCGGACCCTTCAGCCACTTGGGTACATCTCCGAATCTGAAACAGAATGTTCTGACCATGTTCCATTATATAGTCAGATCGCGGAAAGGTCAATTCTTTTTTTGCCGGGAAAAGAATCTTTTGTTGACGCGAAAACAATCCTATAATATGATATAAGGAAAGAAATCCGCAGAGTAGTAATACACCAAGTATTAGCATCTTTGCAGAAATTGCGGAAAGAGGTTAGATTCATGAACAGAAAAAAAGATGTGATTCTCAAAGCTACCGAAGCTTTGACCGAGAATTATAAAAAAGAAGAATTATTTATGCCAAAGAACAACCGTGAGCTTCCGAGCAGGGCAGCAATCATTGATGTTGTCAAGCAGCTTCGTTCAGTTATTTTTCCAGGATACTTCTGGAATGATTCGGCAGCGAAGATCTTCCCGGAGCATTTTGCAGGATATCGCCTGAATGACCTTTATGACATGCTCAAGGGACAGATCGAGATCGCACTTCTGTATGCGAATCCGGAACTTGAGCAGGATGGAGCACAGGAAGAGGCAGACCGTATCTGTGCAGGATTCTTTGAGCAGCTTCCGGATGTGCAGCAACGTCTTCTGAAGGATGTGCAGGCAGGCTTCGACGGTGACCCGGCGGCCAAGAGTAAGGAAGAAATCATTTCTTCTTATCCAGGTCTGTTTGCAATCTATGTATATCGTCTGGCGCATATTTTATATAAAGAAGAAGTTCCGTATATTCCGAGGATCATGACCGAGTATGCACATGGCAAGACAGGTATCGACATCAACCCGGGCGCAACGATCGGTGACTATTTCTTTATCGACCATGGAACTGGCGTTGTTATCGGTGAGACAACGGAGATCGGATGCAATGTGAAGCTTTATCAGGGTGTGACTCTTGGTGCGCTTTCTACCAGACAGGGACAGCAGCTTGCCAATGTCAAACGTCATCCAACGATCCGCGACAATGTGACGATCTATTCCAATGCATCTGTACTTGGCGGTGAGACTGTGATCGGAGAAAATACGATCATCGGTGGTAACACTTTCATCACAGAATCCATTCCGGCAAACACCAAAGTCAGTGCCAAGAGCCCGGAACTTGTGATCAAGAAATCAAGAAGTGCCGTTTCCAAGACAGATGTCTGGGACTGGGAAAACTAAGTCATTTTATGTATATAAAAACAAGAAAAAATATAAAATAAAAAAAATTGAAAAAATCAAAAAAACCTGTTGACAAATACTGAGTAATAAGATATACTCAATATCGTTGAAGCGAGCGAAACACAAACGCAACGCAAGCACAGCGATATGCGGGTGTAGTTCAATGGTAGAACACCAGCCTTCCAAGCTGGATACGTGGGTTCGATTCCCATCACCCGCTCTTATGCGATAGTGGCGTAGTTGGTAACGCGCGACCTTGCCAAGGTCGAGACCGCGGGTTCGAGCCCCGTCTATCGCTCTTAAGGACTCTGAGAATTCAGAGTCCTTTTCTTTTTGTTCTGTACATCTGAGGGCTGTCAGCATAGATCTTCAGCTGACTTTTTCTTCGCCTGCAGTCGTCATTCCATAGAAAGAAAAAAGATAGAGACCACAGAGACCAACCAGAGCATAGATGATTCTGGAAAGCCAGCTCATACTTCCGAACAGAAGGGCAACGAGGTTCAGATTAAAAAATCCGATCAGCCCCCAGTTCAGAGCTCCGATAATAGAAATCGTCAGTGCAAAACAATTCAGAAATTTATTTCCCATAGATGCTCATCCTTTCCTTGTTGTTGTAATCTTTAGTATCCCAGAAAGCAAAAAAAATATTCGCAGCAAAAATGTACTGCGAATATTTTTTAAAAATTAATTTACTGAACTTTGAGAATCTGAGATGTAACTGTTCCACCGCCAATCGTGAAAGCTTCGCCTGCCTGGATCGTTACGTCGGACTGATCCTTGAGTGTAAATGCCTGGCAGACATTTACAGTCTGTCCTGGATTAACCTCTGCCATGAACTGGTCTACAGCAGTATCATTTTCTGCGAGAATCGCAGCTTCCAGAGCTTGTCCATTCTGTGTTGCCTGAAGATTGACATCTACCATGGCGCTGGAAGGTGAACTTCCGTTGTTGGTGTAATCATAGTAGACAAGGATGCAGGAATTTCCGGCATAGTCCTTGGTAACACGGCATTTGGTGTAATGGATAGTGAATTTATCATTGCTCATATCAATAGTGCTGTCAGAAGTTGGCTGTGCATCAAGGTTTCCAGAATCAGAATTTTCAATCTCAGAGAGAGACTGGTGGATCTCATCCTGTACGTTGGTGAAGTTTGCAGACATTACTTTGACAGTTTCTGCATCGAGGGAAACAACTTTCCATTTGCCGTTCGCCTCAATCAGAGGGTAGTCAATATCAACTTCTGTATACTTGTCCTCGACAGAACCGGATTTCTCCTCGAGAAGAGAAGCAAGTTTCTGCTGAGTTTCTTCCTCTGTTATTGTCTCTCCTGCAAATGCAGTGGAAACGATCTGCTTGAGGAATTCTGTGATGGTTTCTTTGTAGATATCAGAACCGTCAATGTATTTGATATGTGCAGTGACAGTTGCTGTTCCGTTCTGGATGTTGAACCTGGTCTTCTTGATCTCGAAACTCATCTTCTGGTTGATGGTCTTGAAGAAGTTGGTGTAAGCAGTGCTTGTGATATCCGCGTTATCCAGTGCAGACATGTCATTGCTCTGCAGAAGTTCCTTCATACCATCAAAGTTCATTGCCTGAACATTTTCGAGATAGTTCTTGGTTGTGGAGATCGGTTTCTGACGTTCCATGAAATAGTATGCTGCCGCTCCGGCGACTGCGAGGATGAGAATGATCAGAAAGACGATCAGTCCGGTTTTCTTTTTTTTCTTTTTGGGAACTTTGATCTCTTCTGTTTCGGTAACAGATGCAGTATCAACAGTTTCCGGTTTATTTTTATTTTTTCGCATTATTGCCTCCTTTTTTTCTATTATAGCAGAGGAGAGCCTTACTTGACAAGGACAATTGCAGGCTCTTAAATTAACCTTAACAACAGAAAGAAAATGAGGGGATTTCTTTTTTACAAAGAGGAGGAAGTGCTTATGGCAAAAAAATACGAAGATTTTTTTCGGTCGGAAGCGGACGGGCTGGAGATCTCAGTCTTGTGTATCTGCCCGGAGGAGAAGCCGTATCGGGCGATCGTTCAGCTTGTTCACGGGATGTGTGAACATAAGGAACGTTACATACCATTTATGGAATATCTTGCAGAACAGGGATTTGTGACCGTGATCCATGACCACAGAGGACATGGAAGGAGTGTCCGTTCCAAAGATGATCTCGGATATATGTACGGTAGCGGAGCAGAGGGAATGCTCAAGGACATTGCGAAAGTAAATCATGACATCCGCAAATATTTCCCGGATCTTCCGCTGATCCTGATGGGACACAGTATGGGCTCGCTGGCAGTGAGGGCTTTTGCAAGTGAACATGATGACTGCCTGGATATGCTGATTGTATGCGGTTCACCGAGCGAAAACAAGGCAAGGATTCTTGGCAAAGCGATCGCAACGGCAGAGGGCAAAGTTCTGGGATATTGTCACAAGAGCCATGTGCTGGAGTCACTTTCTTTCGGTTCCTATGTATGGAAATTCCGAAAGGAAGGCAACAAAAATGCCTGGACCTGTTCAGATCCGGCAGTCTATCAGGCGTACACAGATTCCGAATTGTGCGGATTTACCTTTACAGACGATGCGTACATAGCACTTTTTGACCTTATGAAAAAAGCCTATGACATCCATAAATGGAGCTGCAAAAATCCAAGAATGCCGGTGCTTTTTATCAGCGGAGCCGAGGATCCGTGCCTTGGGAATGTCCGTAAGTTTGCCGGGGCAGTCCATGCGATGAGACGTGCGGGATATCTGGATGTAAAAGGCAAGCTTTATCCGGGAATGCGCCACGAGATCCTGAATGAAAAGGGCAAAGAAAGAGTCTGGAGAGATGTTGTGATCTATATGAAGAAGAAAGGATTCTGATATCCGGTGAATAAAAATCTGTTTTTTTCGAAATCCTAAAAACAAAAACGGAGATGTGGATGTGAGGAAAAAACAGATTTTTATGATGCTTTTGCTGGCAGTTTTCCTGACTTTAGCAGGGTGCCACGGTGAGAAACAAAGACAAGAAGAGGAACTGTTTGTAAGACAGGTAAGTGAAGAGGGCGTGTGCTCTCTTTTTTATTTATCTTGACTAAATGGGTATGGTATTGGTATAATGTGTTTTGTGAATATTTACCAGATTTGGAGGAGATAAAATGAGAGCAAGCGGCATTTTAATGGGTATATCCAGTATACCGTCAAAATACGGAATGGGATGTTTTTCAAAGGAAGCCTATGAATTTGTTGATCAACTGGAGCAGGCAGGACAGCAGTACTGGCAGATTCTTCCGTTAGGACCTACTGGATATGGAGATTCTCCTTATCAGTCCGTTTCTACTTTTGCAGGAAATCCGTATTTTATCAATTTGGAGGATCTGATCGAGAAGGGACTTCTGACCAGAGGGGAATGTGAGTCCTGTGACTGGGGTGGAAGCGAGTCTTATGTAGATTATGAAAAGATGTACATGTCCAGATATAAACTTCTTCGCAAAGCATATGAGAGAGCAGATCTTTCCAAGGATGAGGATTATGCAGATTTTCTGAAAGAAGAGCAGAACTGGCTGACAGATTACTGTCTGTTTATGGCGATCAAGAATGACCAGAAGGGTATCTGCTGGATCGACTGGCCGGAAGAACTCAAGGACCGTCATTCCAAAGCAGTCAGAGAAGCAGAGAAAGAGCTTGAAGAGGAGATCGATTTCTATCGTTTCCAGCAGTACTGCTTTACCACACAGTGGAGAAAGCTGAAAGCATACGCAAATGAGAAAGGTATCAGCATCATCGGCGATGTACCGATCTATGTGGCACTGGACAGCTCTGACGCATGGGCAAATCCGGAAATGCTGCAGTTTGACAAGGATCACAACCCGAAATCCGTAGCAGGATGCCCGCCAGATGCATTTTCTGCAACAGGACAGCTCTGGGGAAATCCTCTTTACGACTGGAAGAAATTAAAAGCGACAGGATATGACTGGTGGGTGCAGAGAATGCAGCACTGTCTTGAATTATACGATGTAGTGAGGATCGACCATTTCCGTGGCTTTGATGAATATTATGCGATCCCATACGGAGAGACGACCGCACAGAAGGGCAAATGGGAAAAAGGACCTGGAATGGATCTTTTCAATACCCTGAACAAAAAGATCGAGAACCTTCGCGTGATCGCAGAGGATCTTGGATTCCTGACAAAGAGCGTTCTGGAAATGCTCAAAGAAAGCGGCTATCCGGGAATGAAAGTCCTGCAGTTTGCTTTTGACGGAAGTGAGAACAGCTCTTATCTTCCATATAAATATGAACATAACTGCGTTGTCTATACAGGAACCCATGACAACGAGACGACCAAAGGATGGCTGGAAAACCTTCAGGGTCATGACAGAGACTTTGTAAGAGAATACATCAACTGCTATGAAGCACCGGTAAATGACTGTGTATGGGCACTGATCCGTACAGCTCTTGCAAGTGTGGCTGACCTGGCGATCATTCCGATCCAGGATTACCTCTGCCTTGGAAACGAAGCACGTATGAATGTACCGGCAACTTTGGGCGACAACTGGAAATGGAGACTGACCAAAGGACAGATTTCTGATATGATTCTGTATCATATGAGAGAGGTTACAAGAATCTATGGCCGTCTTTACAGAGAGCCGGTTGTTGAAACGGAAGAAGAGACCGAGGCTGACGAAAAAGAAGAATTGAACAATTCTGTAAAAGATGATAAGATAAAAAAATAATTTATTTTTTGCAAGTGAGAGGAGAAGCAGATGGAGGAACAGAACAAGCAGTCTGAACAGGAAACTTCCGGAGCAGAACCAAAGGAGCAGGGGACACCGACAAGAAGTTCCATTATCATGCTTCTTGCAGGTGTGTATCTTTTGTATACAGGATATAAGCTCTGTAAGGATGTACTGGATGGTGTGAATGGCAGCAGCTGGGGATTTTTTGCAGCGGGAGTCGGATTTCTGATCGTTGGAGTTGTTATGCTGGTGGTTGGCGGCAGAGACCTGATGAAGAAGGACAAGGCGAAGCGTGCAGCAGAAGCTGCAGCACAGGAGCAGATCCAGAAACAGCCGGAACCTGCAGAAGAGAAGAAATCTATGAGCATCGCACAGAGAGCACATCTGGCAGATGGACTTGACAATGAAAACGGAGATGACACAAATGCACAGGAAAGCAGTGTCTCCCTGGAAAAGAAACCAGAGGATGAAAAATCTGAATAAATCCTGTAAAATCACATAAGGATCAAAAATGCCGCAGACTTCAGGATCTGCGGCGTTTTTTACGCTTTTTTACAACTTTTTTCGGAGCATCCGGGTTATGTAAGGTTGACCAGCAGAAAAGCTGGACGAGGATGATCCCAATAAAAGCTCCACAGCTGTCAATGCAGACATCGCGGACAGCAGGGGTACGTCCTCCGACAAAAGACTGGTGGTATTCATCCAGTCCTGCAAATCCCACACAGAAGATCCCGGCGAGAAGAAACAGCCAGAAACCTCTCACGCGGTAAACGTAGAGCGGGAAAGAAATGGCAACAGCCAGAAGGAAATATTCTGTCATATGAGCTGCTTTTCGTACATAGAAGTGGATCTGGTCAGCTTCATAACTTAATTCATCGTAACTTTTTTCCTGGTGCAAAACCTCATTTTTGACCTCGACGATCTTGTAACTGATCTTGTAACTTAATTCCCCGGACACCTCCCCGGTCTGGGCTGAAAATGAAAAGATCAGGTACATCATAAGAAGCGCAGGCAGAAAAGATAAAGGCTTCAGTAATGTAATCAGTATTTTCATGGCACTAATAATAGCATGGAAGGTTCGAAATGTAAAGCCCGGGGAGATGTTACAGGCAGTTTTATCACGAACAAAACGCTGGTAAGAGACAGGGGGATATGCTATACTGAGTAGCAGAATGACGAATAAAAATACTGCTGACAGGGAGCTTTTGTGCGGCAGTATGAAAGGAGAAGTGTAAATGAGTTTAGCAGATGTTACTTTTATCAATATGTGCAAAGATGTAATAGAAAACGGAACCAGTACAGAAGGAGAGAAAGTCCGCCCGGTCTGGGAGGATGGAACTTCCGCGTATACGATCAAGAGATTCGGTGTTGTCAACCGCTATGATCTCCGTAAGGAATTTCCGGCACTGACACTCCGTAAGACAGCACTCAAGAGTGCGATGGACGAGATCTTATGGATCTGGCAGAAGAAATCCAACAATATCCATGACCTTCACAGCCATATCTGGGACAGCTGGGCAGATGAAGACGGCTCCATCGGCAAGGCATATGGTTATCAGCTTGGAGTCAAGCACCAGTACAAAGAAGGTATGATGGATCAGGTAGACCGTGTGTTATATGACCTTAAGAACAATCCGTACAGCCGCCGCATCATGACAAATATCTACGTGCATCAGGACCTTCATGAGATGAACCTTTATCCGTGTGCATATTCCATGACATTCAATGTGACCAAGGAACCAGGCAAGGATAAGCTTACATTAAATGCGGTACTGAACCAGCGTTCCCAGGATATCCTGGCGGCAAATAACTGGAATGTATGCCAGTATTCTATCCTTCTGATGATGATCGCGCAGGTTTGCGATATGGAAGCGGGAGAACTGGTCCATGTGATTGCAGACTGTCATATTTATGACCGTCATGTACCGGTCATCAAGGAACTGATCAGCCGTACACCATATCCGGCACCGACTGTGAAACTGAATCCGGAGATCAAAGATTTCTATGAGTTTACAACGGATGACCTAATCGTAGAAAACTATCAGACCTGGCCGCAGATCAAAAACATTCCAATCGCGATCTGATCGTCAGAAGAAACCAATAAAAACAGAAGGGGATTTTAACATGAATATTATCGTAGCAGCAGACAAAAACTGGGCCATCGGCAAAGATAACAAACTTCTTGTAAGCATCCCGGCAGACATGAAGATGTTCCGCCAGGAGACAACAGGCAAAGTCGTTGTCATGGGGCGCAAGACACTGGAAAGCTTTCCAAACGGACTTCCGCTCAAGAACAGAACCAATATTGTTCTTACCGGAAATAAAGATTACAAGGTAAAAGATGCTATTATCGTTCATACGATCGAGGAACTTCTGGAGGAAATTAAGAAATATCCGTCCGATCAGGTATACTGCATCGGTGGAGACAGTGTGTACAAACAGCTCCTTCCATACTGTGACACTGCACATGTGACCAAGATCGATTTTGCATACGAAGCAGACAGCTACTTCCCGAATCTTGACGAGATGCCGGAGTGGAAAGTGACTGCAGAAAGCGATGAGCAGACATATTTTGACCTGGAATATACATTCGTGAAATATGAGAGAGTAAAATAGGACAGTAAATTTCATAACAGAGCAAAAAACAAGGTGTGGAAAATTCTCCACACCTTGTCTGATCTAACGGGTAAATTATTCGATAACTTTGATCCATCCTTCTGGAGCTTCGATGCGTCCCATCTGGATACCTGTCAGTGTCTCGTACAGTTTCTTGGTTGTCGGTCCCATTTCTTCCATTCCACTTGGGAAATAGATTTCTTTGTCGTGGTCAACGATCTTGCCAACTGGAGAGATAACTGCAGCAGTTCCGCAAAGTCCGCATTCTGCGAAGTCTTTGACTTCATCCAGATATACTTCACGTTCCTCAACTTTGAGTCCGAGATAATGTTCAGCAACATAGATCAGGGAACGACGTGTGATGGATGGAAGGATGCTGTTGGACTTCGGTGTTACAACAGTGCCGTCTTTGGTTACGAAGATGAAGTTTGCTCCACCTGTCTCCTCAACTTTGGTTCTTGTTGCGGAGTCAAGGTACATGTTCTCATCGTATCCCTGACGATGTGCATCCATGATTGCATGAAGGCTCATTGCGTAGTTAAGGCCAGCTTTGATGTGTCCTGTTCCATGCGGTGCAGCACGGTCAAAGTCTGTGACACGGATCGTGATCGGCTTTGCGCCACCCTTGAAGTATGGTCCTACTGGTGTGGTCAGGATACGGAACTGATATTCATCAGCCGGTTTAACACCGATAACCGGGTTGCTTCCGAACATGTACGGACGTACATACAGGGTTGCACCTGAGCCGTATGGCGGTACGTAAGCTTCGTTTGCTTTGATGGTCTTGACAACAGCATCTACAAAACGATCCTCCGGGAATACTGGCATTTCCAGTCTCCTTGCGGAGTTTGCAAGACGCTCTGCGTTGAGGTCAGGACGGAAAGTAACGATATGTCCGTCTTCTGTTGTATAGGCTTTCATGCCTTCGAATACAGTCTGTGCATACTGGAAAACACAGGCACATTCATTCAGTACTACATTCGGGTCTGTGGTCAGTTCTCCTTCATCCCATTTGCCGTCCTTGAAGTTGGCAACATAACGATAATCTGTCGGGATATAGCCGAATCCTATGCTGCCCCAGTCAATGTTCTTTTTTTCCATAATATATATTCCTCCATTCCGTATGGCTGTCATTGTTACTGTTCATTCTGTTTGCAGTAACTTTTGTTTTTATTTTAGCACTTTATTGTGGTGACTTCAATGAAAACTTGTATTTTATACCCCAGTTCGTTATAATATGAAGCAGAGAAGGGGCAGTCTCTCTGAAGGCGGCTCCGTTTTTTTCAGAAAATCAGGTGTATGTGAAATACGATAAAATGGAGGGAAACTTATGTATCGCGACCATACAAAGGTAGTACAGATAGGAAACAGAAAGATCGGAGGAGGAAACCCTGTCCTTATCCAGTCTATGACAAATACCAAGACAGAAGATGTGGAGGCAACTGTCCGTCAGATCCTTGAACTGGAGGCGGCAGGATGTGAGATCATCCGCTGTGCAGTTCCGACAATGGAAGCTGCCGAGGCACTCCGTGAGATCAAGAAACAGATCCACATTCCGCTTGTGGCAGATATCCATTTTGATTATCGCCTTGCGATCGCAGCAATGGAGAACGGCGCAGACAAGATCCGTATCAATCCGGGCAACATCGGAAGCAGAGACAGGATCCAGGCAGTCGTAGATGTTGCAAAGGAGAGAAATATTCCGATCCGTGTCGGCGTCAACAGCGGTTCTCTTGAGAAAGAACTGGTGGAGAAATACCATGGAGTTACTGCCGAGGGACTGGTAGAGAGTGCACTGGACAAAGTCCATATCATAGAAGAAATGGGCTATGACAATCTGGTCATCAGCATCAAATCCTCTGATGTCATGATGTGTGCCAGGGCGCATGAACTGATCGCCCAGAAGACCGACCACCCGCTTCACGTAGGGATCACAGAGGCAGGAACTTTGTATTCCGGAAATATCAAATCAGCAGTCGGACTCGGGATCATTCTGTATCAGGGAATCGGTGACACGATCCGCGTTTCCCTGACAGGAGCTCCGCTTGAAGAGATCAAATCAGCCAAACGAATCCTCAAGACACTGGGGCTTCGCAAAGGAGGCATTGAAGTTGTGTCCTGTCCAACCTGCGGCCGTACCCGTATCGACCTGATCGGCCTTGCAAACAAGGTAGAGGCGATGGTTCAGGACATTCCGCTGGATATCAAAGTAGCGGTCATGGGCTGCGTAGTCAATGGACCGGGAGAAGCGAAGGAAGCGGATATCGGAATCGCCGGTGGAGTCGGTGTAGGACTTCTGATCAAAAAAGGAGAAATCGTAAAGAAAGTACCGGAGGAAGAACTTCTGGATACGTTAAGAGACGAACTGCTCCACTGGGAAGCGTAAGAAAGAGGCATCAGACATGGAAAAAGAATTTTTTGACGTATTTCCAAGCCTGAAGTTGAAAGATCAGCTAAAAGAATGGCTGGAAATGGTCACAGTTTCCAGGGTGACCTGCAATCCTGCAAAAACAAGGCTCTGGGTCTACATCCACAGTGAACGCTGGATCCACAAGAAGTTTATTTTTGCACTGGAAGATCAGATCGAACGGCAGTGTTTCCCGGGAATGGAGATGCGCGTGACTGTGATCGAGAGATTTCATCTGTCGAAGCAGTATTCTCCGTCGAATTTCCTCGAAATCTACCGTGCCAGCATGGAACTGGAACTGAAAAATTACAATATGCTGGAATATAATCTGTTCAAGCGGGCGCAGATTACTTTCCCATCAGATGAGGAGATGGATCTGGTCCTTCCGGATTCTGTGATTTCAAGGGAAAAAAGCGAGATCCTTGTGGAATATCTGCATAAGGTTTTCTGCGAGCGCTGTGGAATGAATCTTAAGATCAACCTTGATTTCCAGGAAGTACAGGAGAGCAAGTACCGCAGAAATGCCGCACTTCAGATCCGGCAGGAAGTTGCCAATGTCCTGAAACATGCAAAACTGACCCCGGAGACTGCCGAAGCACAGGAAAACACAGCAGAAGAAGCGACAAAGGAAAAATCCGACAGTTCCAAAACAAAGGACACCAAAAAATCCGGACAGGAACAGAAATCGAAGTTTTTTGACAAGAAAAAAGGACAGCAGAACGATTATCGTGGAGGCTTCCGTAAGGACAGCAATCCGGACGTTGTATATGGAAGGGATTTTGAAGGAGATACGATCCCGCTGGAGTCAATCACCGGTGAGATGGGCGAGGTCATGATCCGCTGTCAGGTAGAAGAAGTAGAGGCAAGAGAGATCCGAAACGAGAAGACGATCCTGATCCTTACTGTCACAGATTTTACGGATTCCATTGTGATCAAGATGTTCCTTCGAAATGAACAGGTTCCGGAAGTGACCGAACATGTCAGGAAAGGTGCGTTCCTGAAATTCAAGGGTGTCACCACGATCGATCGTTTTGACAGTGAACTGACGATCGGTTCGATCTCCGGGATCAAGAAGATCGCAGATTTCAGGAGCATGAGGATGGACACCAGTCCGCAGAAGCGAGTCGAGCTTCACTGCCATACCAAGATGAGCGATATGGATGGTGTTACCACAGCGAAGGATCTCGTCAAGCGTGCGTATGAATGGGGACACAAGGCGATCGCGATCACGGACCATGGCGTTGTACAGGCATTCCCGGAGGCAAACCACTGCTTTGATGCATGGGGCGGCTGTGTGCCGAAGGACTCTGATTTCAAGGTACTCTACGGTATGGAAGCGTATCTCGTAGATGACCTCAAGGGGATCGTTACCAACAGCGAGGGACAGTCGATGGACGGCAAATTTGTCGTATTTGATATCGAGACGACAGGATTTTCCCCGCTGACCTGCGAGATCATTGAGATCGGTGCGGTACGTGTCGAAAAGGGCGTGATCACAGACCGTTTTTCCACTTTTGTCAATCCGAAGGTTCCGATCCCGTACAGGATCGAGCAGTTGACCAGCATCAATGATTCTATGGTCATGGATGCACCGGATATCCAGACAATCCTTCCGAAGTTTCTGGAATTTTGTGAGGGCGCGGTCATGGTTGCGCACAATGCAGACTTTGATATGAGTTTTATCATTGAGAACTGCAAGCGTCAGGGACTTCCACAGGAATATACGTATGTGGACACCGTTGGAATGGCACGATTCCTTCTGCCGGCACTGAACCGATTCAAGCTGGATACGGTTGCCAAAGCAGTCGGTGTTTCTCTGGACCATCACCACAGGGCAGTAGATGATGCGGCATGTACGGCCGAGATCTTTGTGCGGTTTGTGGAGATGCTTCGGGAGAGGGATATTTTTGATGTAGATACGCTGAATGAGCAGGGAAATGTCTCTGTCAACACGATCAAGAAACTCCCGACTTATCATGCAATCATCCTTGCCAGAAATGAGACAGGACGCGTGAACCTGTACAAACTGGTAAGCCAGTCTCATCTGAAATATTACAGAAGGCGGCCTCGTGTGCCGAAGAGCCTTTTCCTTGAACTCAGAGAGGGACTTCTGATCGGAAGTGCCTGCGAAGCGGGCGAACTGTATCAGGCACTGCTTCGAAATGCACCGGAACCGGAGATCGCGAGACTTGTCAATTTTTATGATTATCTGGAGATCCAGCCGCTTGGAAACAATGCGTTTATGATCGCAGATGAAAAAAATGACCGCGTGAATTCCAATGAGGACCTGATCGAGATCAACAAGAAGATCGTCAAACTGGGAGACCAGTTCAAGAAACCGGTCGTTGCGACCTGTGACGTACACTTTATGGATCCGGAGGATGAGATCTACCGACGGATCATCATGGCAGGAAACGGTTTCTCGGATGCAGATAATCAGGCCCCGCTTTATCTCCGCACTACAGAGGAGATGCTGGAGGAATTTTCCTATCTGGGAAGTGAGAAGGCGGAAGAAGTCGTTATCACGAACACAAATAAGATCGCGGATATGATCGAGAAGATCTCCCCGATTCATCCGGACAAGTTCCCTCCGGTCATCGAGAATTCCGACCAGGATCTCAAGGATATCTGCTTCAATAAAGCGCATGAGATGTACGGAGAAAACCTTCCGGAGATCGTGGAGGAACGACTGAACCGAGAACTGAACTCTATCATTTCCAATGGATATGCCGTTATGTATATCATCGCACAGAAACTGGTATGGAAGTCCAATGAGGATGGTTATCTGGTAGGCTCGCGAGGATCAGTAGGATCTTCGCTCGCGGCGACGATGTCCGGTATCACGGAGGTTAATCCGCTTCCGCCACATTATCTGTGCCCGAACTGCAAATATCATGATTTTGATTCGCCGGAGGTAAAGAAATTCGGCGGTATGGCAGGTTGCGATATGCCGGATAAGATCTGCCCGAAATGCGGCACGAAGCTGAATAAAGAAGGATTTGATATCCCGTTCGAGACATTCCTTGGTTTCAAGGGTGACAAGGAGCCGGATATCGACCTGAACTTCTCCGGAGAATATCAGGCGAATGCGCACAGATATACAGAGGTTATCTTCGGAAAAGGTCAGACATTCAAGGCTGGTACGATTGGTACCCTGGCAGAGAAAACGGCATTCGGTTATGTCAAGAATTATTACGAAGAGCGTGGCCAGCACAAGCGTTACTGCGAGATCAACCGGATCGTCAAGGGCTGTACGGGAATCCGAAGAACGACAGGCCAGCATCCGGGTGGAATCATCGTTCTTCCGGTAGGTGTAGAGATCGAGAAATTCACACCGGTACAGCATCCGGCAAACGACGAAAACAGTGATATCATCACGACACATTTCGACTATCATTCCATTGACGGAAACCTTCTGAAACTTGATATTCTAGGACACGATGATCCGACAATGATCCGTATGCTCGAGGACCTTACAGGCTTAAGTGCCCGTGATGTACCTCTGGACAGCAAAGAAGTCATGTCGCTTTTTGCAAGTACGGATGCATTGGGAATCAAACCGGAGGATATCGGCGGCTGTAAACTGGGATGCCTTGGAATCCCGGAGTTTGGTACAGATTTCGCGATGCAGATGTTGATCGACACGAAGCCGAAATATTTTTCTGATCTTGTTCGTATCGCGGGTCTGTCTCATGGTACGGACGTATGGCTTGGAAATGCGCAGACTCTGATTGAGGAGGGCAAGGCGACGATTTCCACTGCGATCTGTACGCGAGATGATATCATGATCTACCTTATCAGCATGGGCGTAGAGAGCAGTCTTGCGTTTACCATCATGGAGAGTGTCCGTAAGGGTAAGGGACTTCGTGATGAGTGGGAAACTACCATGAGAGAACATAAGGTTCCGGAATGGTACATCTGGTCCTGCAAAAAGATCAAGTACATGTTCCCGAAAGCGCATGCGGCGGCTTACGTTATGATGGCGTGGAGGATCGCGTGGTTCAAGGTGTTCAAGCCGCTGGCATATTATGCGGCATTTTTCAGTATCCGTGCGACGGCTTTTTCCTATGAGACCATGTGTATGGGAAGGGAACGTCTGGACTATTATCTTGCAGAGATCCGCAAAAAAGGCGACGAGGCTTCCAAGAAAGAACAGGATTCGATCCGTGACATGAGGATCGTACAGGAAATGTACGCGAGAGGGATCGAATTCCTTCCGATCGATCTGTACAAGGCAAAAGCAAACAGATTCCAGATCATTGACGGCAAGCTGATGCCGGCACTGAACTGTATCGACGGAATGGGTGACAAGGCGGCAGAAGCAGTTGTAGATGCTGCAAAGCAGGGCAAATTCCTGTCAAAAGATGACTTCCGCGACAGGACAAAGGTCAGCAAGACAGTCATTGACCTGATGGACGACCTGGGAATTTTTGGGGATATCCCGCAGTCCAATCAGTTTTCATTATTTGACAATGTGCTTGTCTGAAATTTGGGATTACCGGTATGGGGACCGGATATGCTACCATAGTTAAAGGAGAAGAAGATGAAAAAAGAGGAATTAAGGTATTTACAGAGACTGGCAGAACTGTATCCGACGATCGGAAAGGCATCGACAGAGATCATCAATCTGCAGTCTATTCTGAACCTTCCAAAAGGAACAGAACACTTTATGTCAGATATCCATGGAGAATATGAGGCATTTGCCCATGTGCTCCGCAACGGTTCGGGTGCAGTCCGCAAGAAGATCGACGATGTATTCGGACATACCTTAAGCAACAGTGACAAGCGTGCGCTGGCTACGCTTATCTACTATCCGAAAGAAAAGATGCGTCTGGTCAAAAAGATAGAAGAAGATATGGAAAATTGGTACAAGATCACGTTGTACCGTCTGATCGAAGTCTGCAAGACCACTGCATCCAAATATACCCGATCCAAAGTCCGCAAGGCACTGCCGGCAGATTATGCTTATGTGATCGAGGAACTGATCACGGAGAAGGCAGAAGTACTGGACAAAGAAGCTTATTATGATTCTATCGTAAATACGATCATTGAGATCGGCCGTGCGGAGAATTTCATCATAGCCCTGGCAGAGCTGATCCAGCGTCTTGTTGTCGATCACCTTCATATTCTGGGAGATATTTTTGACCGTGGACCGGGACCTCATTTCATTATGGACCGTCTGATGGAGTACCATTCTCTGGACATTCAGTGGGGAAATCATGATGCAGTCTGGATGGGAGCAGCTGTTGGACAGCAGTCCTGCATCGCAACAGTCCTCAGAAACAGTCTCCGCTATGGAAATCAGGATATCCTGGAGGATGGATATGGGATCAACCTTCTGCCGCTTGCAACGTTTGCGATGGAAGTATACAAGGATGATCCGTGCAGTGTGTTTGAGATGAAGGGAACTTCTAATTATAATGCAGCCGAGAAAGACCTTGGACAGAAGATGCACAAGGCGATCGCTATCATCCAGTTCAAACTGGAAGGCCAGCTCATCCGCCGTCATAAGGAATTCCACATGGAAAACCGCTGTCTGCTCCATCGGATCGATCCGGAAAAATGCACGATCACACTTCCTGACGGTAAGGAATATCCACTGCTGGATACAAATTTCCCGACGATCGACTGGAAGAAGCCATATGAGCTGAGCGCAGGTGAGAAGGACGTGATGGAACGTCTGGAATCTGCATTCCGTAACTGTGAGAAGTTGCAGAAACATATGAGCCTTCTGCTTGACAAAGGCGGTCTCTACAAGACTTTCAACGGAAATCTTCTGTTCCACGGATGTATTCCTTTGAATGAGGATGGAAGTCTCAAGGAAGTCCAGATCTATGGCAAGACTTACAAGGGCAAAGAACTCTATGATGTACTGGAGGCTTATGTAAGGAGAGCGTTTTTTGCTGTGGACAACGAAGAGCAGCGTAAGGGCAGGGATATCCTCTGGTTTATCTGGGCGAGCCCGAACTCCCCGTTGTTCGGCAAAGACAAGATGACAACATTTGAAAGATATTTTATTGCAGACAAGGCAACGCACAAAGAAGTGAAAGGTGCATATTATCGTCTTCTGGAAAACGAAGAAGTGATAGACAGTCTTCTCAGAGAGTTTGGACTGGATCCTGCGAAGGGGCACATCATCAACGGACATGTGCCGGTACATCAGGGAGAAGGCGAGAGCCCGGTCAAATGCGGCGGCAAAGTTATTGTCATCGACGGTGGTTTTTGCAAAGCATACCACAAGGTTACCGGAATTGCAGGATACACACTGGTATACAATTCCTACGGACTGATCCTCTGTGCACATGAGTCATTTACTTCTGCGGAAGATGCGGTTTCAAAAGAAAGTGATATTGTTTCCAACCGGGTAGCGGTTCATTATACAACAAAGAGAAGACTGGTAGGAGATACAGATACCGGAATTGCTCTCAAGGAAAAGATTGGCGAGCTGATGCAGCTTCTGGACGCATACCGGCGAGGAATCATCAAAGAGAAAAAATAAGGAGAAAAACGACATGGGTGGAATTTTTGGAGTAGCTTCAAAAACCAGCTGCGTGCTGGATTTGTTTTTTGGAATTGATTATCATTCTCATCTGGGAACCAGAAGAGGCGGAATGGCAGTGTATGATCCGGAGAAAGGTTTTGACCGTGCGATACATAATATCGAAAACTCACCGTTCCGTACCAAATTTGACAAAGATGTTTCTGAACTGCAGGGGAATTTTGGAATCGGCTGTATCTCAGATAATGAACCACAGCCGCTCCTGGTCCGTTCTCATCTTGGGAATTTTGCGATCACAACAGTCGGCAAGATCAACAATATGGAAGAACTGATCGAGAAATGCTTCAAAGACGGATGTACACATTTCCTTGAAATGAGCGGGGGAAACGTAAATCCTACAGAAATGGTCGCATCTCTTATCAACACCAAGGATTCTATTGCAGAGGGGATCCGTTACGCACAGGAAGTGATCGACGGTTCGATGACGATGCTGCTTCTGACTCCGAAAGGACTGATCGCAGCCAGAGACCGCCTGGGACGTACACCGCTGATCATCGGACGCAAGGAGGATGCACGCTGTGTTTCTTTTGAGAGCCATGCATACATTAATCTTGGATACGAAGATGAGAAATCTCTGGGACCTGGCGAGATCGTTTTTGTGACTTCGGAAGGAATCGAAACGCTTCAGAAACCAGGAGAAAAGATGCGTATCTGTTCCTTCCTCTGGGTATACTATGGATATCCGACTTCGACCTACGAAGGTGTCAATGTAGAGGAAATGCGTTATAAATGTGGTGATATGCTCGCCGAGAGAGATGCAGGACAGGTGCATCCTGACATTGTAGCCGGTGTCCCGGATTCCGGAATCGCCCATGCGATCGGTTATGCGAACCGTTCCGGTGTACCTTTTGCCCGTCCGTTTATCAAATATACACCGACCTGGCCGCGTTCTTTCATGCCGACACAGCAGAGCCAGAGAAACCTGATCGCCAGAATGAAACTGATCCCGGTGCACAAACTGATTAAGGACAAGAGCCTTTTGATGATTGACGATTCTATTGTCCGCGGTACACAGCTTCGCGAGACAACAGAATTTCTTTACCGCAACGGTGCGAAGGAAGTACATATCCGTCCTGCCTGCCCGCCGCTGCTTTATGGATGTAAATATCTGAATTTCTCCCGTTCCAAATCCGAGATGGATCTGATCACCAGGAGAGTGATCGCGAAGAGAGAGGGAGAGAATGTAGATGACAAGATCCTTGCGGACTATGCAGATCCGGATTCCACGAACTACAAGGAGATGCTGGAGGAGATCCGTAAGGAACTTAATTTTACCACCCTGAAATATCATCGTCTGGACGATCTGACTGCATCCATAGATATTGAACCATGTAAGCTCTGCACATACTGCTGGAGCGGAAAAGAGTAACAAAGACAGAGGCTTCTGGTAAGGAACTGTCGGAAAATCGAGGTGACACAGATGAGAAAAAAACAAAGACTTAAGATACTGCTGAAGATCCTGATCTCACTTTTTATTATATTTGGTGCAGCTGCAATTCTGCTGGCAGGAATCAGAAAGACCAGGATCGAGGCAAGACAAAAGCAGGAGGCGATGGAGGCACTTAAGAATGTACCGACGGCAGCTCCGACTGTTTCTGTGACACCTTCTCCGAGTCCGACTCCGAGTCCGACAGCAACACCGACCCCGGTTCCGACGGTCGTGGCGGCTTTTGACCCGAATGATTTCTGGGATTACTGGTACAGTACGGATGGAACTGCAACGATCAATGTCTACGACATCAGTCTGGATAAGATTTCGTTCAGTTTTTATCAGACCGACCGCAATCAGAGCCAGTCTGTTACGGCAGATGTTACGGCAGAAGTAGCCGGAAATGCAGCAAGATTTTATTTTAACGACTCTGAGGGAAACAGGGCTGCCGGGAATATTATTTTTGATAAAGGACAGCTGTATGTAAGGATTGCGACAGGTGACCCGGTCAGCAGCGTTTATCCGAACGTGAACTGCATCATGAGCAGAGATCAGGTATATCTTGAACCGGACCCGACAGCGACACCGATACCGGAGGAAGAACCGGACCCGACACAGACGGATACACAGACAGGAGAGTACTTTTTCCCGGACAGTGACAGTCGTTATCTGACAGATGAGGAAGTAGCTGTGTACAGTTCGGACCAGCTTGAACTGGCGAAGAATGAGATTTATGCCCGTCATGGCAGACAGTTTGTCACACAGTATATTTCAGATTATTTCAACAGTAAGTCCTGGTATCAGGGAACCATAGATCCGGATACTTTTGATGCACAGCAGGATTCGATCTTTAATGAATATGAGATGGCAAATATTTCCAAGATCGCAGAGTGGGAAGAACGAAAATCCGGTGAGGGGAATTAAATGACGAGCGTGCTGCTGGCTCCGTTTCATAAGTAATGAAAGAAAAAGCACCCGTTTGACATACAGAAAAGATGTGTATGTCAGGCGGGTGTTTTTGACCGCAGATTCATTATTTGGCTGCTTTGAGTGGCTTGATCGGCTCTTTGTTATCTGTTCGTCCTACAAGATAATCAATGGTGGTATCGTAGTAATCTGCAAGACGGATCAGCATTTCAACCGGAATTCCACGGGAACCTGTCTCGTAGTGAGAGTAAGAACGCTGGCTGATATGAAGGACTTCGCCAAGCTGTTTCTGGGACAGGTCAGAATCAATTCGGAGATCCTGAATACGTTGATATTTCATGAGAACACCTCCTTAGTTTCTATAAGTATAAAGCAGACCGAAATGTGCTGGTGAATTTGGAGCAAAATGGACTCTGTAAGTTGTGCCGGATGCAATGCAGAGGTTGTATTGCCATCCACTACGCAGTCGAGAAGCTGAAGAACATTATAAAATTATACGCTCTTTAATTCTATTAACGCAGCAATAGATTTGGATTCTGAGAAAGCCTCTCCGATAGCTATTTTTTTCCGGAGAGACTTTTAACAAAACAATCGAAAATTATCCTGAAATTTTGTGCAATATGTAAAACCACTTGAAAATGATAAAAAAATTCAAAAATATGTTGTTAAAAGATTGTCATTGTGGTATTTTAAATGAAGCGGAGAAAACAATATTTTATGCGGAAACAAAGAGGGAAAAGTCCTTTGTTGAAAAAGTTTGTGAAAAAACACAATGTGACATGACTTAACCCAGGAAAATAGAGTGGGATTACGTCCGTGTTCCTGGGTTAGGCCATGTCGCAAGGCGGAAAATAGAGTTTAAACCGCTTTTTTTCTAAATGCGATTGTTAAAAAATAAACAAAAAACAAAGAGCATCACACAGGGAAAACTACTAAATCCCACGGAAAAAACAAACAAATTCCAGGGGAAAGACGGTATAATCCCACAAACCCCATGAAAGGAGTTTATTATGAGCAGCAAAATTACTATTATCGGAGCTGGAAGCGTTGGATCTACAATTGCCTATACACTGGCACATGATGAGATTGCTTCTGAGATTGTTCTGATTGACATCAACAAAGAAAAGGTGGAAGGAGAGGTTATGGACATTGAGCAGGGAACCTGCTTCAGAAGTCCCGTATCCCTGACCGCAGGAGATTATGCAGATGCAAAAGATTCCGACATTGTAATCATCACATCCGGAATTGCCCGTAAACCTGGGCAGACCCGAATTGAACTTACTCAGACAAATGTTAATATTCTGAAGAGCATTACTCCTCAGATTGTAAAAGAAGCTCCAAATGCAAAGTATATCATCGTAAGTAATCCGGTAGATATTATGACTTATGTATTTACCAAGATTTCCGGTCTTTCGGAGAATCAGATCATGGGATCCGGAACCATCCTTGACACAGCCAGACTTCGCTATGGACTTTCCGAGCACTTTAAAGTTGCACAGAGAAATATCCATGCTTATGTATTTGGTGAGCATGGTGACACTTCCTTTATTCCATGGACAAGTGCTTACATTTCCGGTTTGAGCACAGATGAATATTACGAAGAAATGAAAGCGTATGGCAAGGAAATAGAACCATTAGACAAAGAAGCTATGCTGGAATATGTACAGAAATCCGGCGGACAGGTTATTGCAAAGAAAGGTGCGACCTTCTATGCAGTATCTGCAACTGTTTGTCAGCTGGTTGGTCTGATTCTGGCTGCCTCTGATTCTCTTGCAACTGTATCCTCTATGCTTCATGGAGAGTATGGAATCGAAGATGTATGCCTTAGCACCCTTACTCTTGTAGGACCAAATGGAATTCAGGGAAAAGTCCAGATGCGTATGAACAATGAGGAAGTAGCACTTCTTAAGAAGAGTGCAGAAGCATTAAAAGAAGTAATCGCACAGATCGAGCTTTAATAATACCAGCAAAGATACCCCGGCTTCTTTTTTAAAAACGATAAGTCGGGTTCCACTTTGCCTGAGCAAGAAAGGAAAAGAAGCATGAAGTACAGTTATTATCCAGGATGTACCCTGAAGAATAAAGCAAAAGATCTGGATGAATATGCCAGAGCTTCTGCAAAAGCACTGGGCTTCGAAATGGAAGAGATCAAAGACTGGCAGTGCTGCGGCGGAGTATATCCCCTTGGCAGCGACGAGATTGCCACCAAGCTTTCTTCCGTCCGTGCTTTAAATGATGCAAAAGAAAAAGGACAGGATCTGATCACAGTCTGTTCAGCTTGTCATCATGTGCTTAAACGTGTGAACGATGACATGAAAAATGTGGAAGATATTTGCACAAGAGCAAACAATTATCTGAAACTGGATGCCCCGTATGAAGGAGAGACAAATGTCCTTCATTATCTGGAGGTTCTTCGTGATGAAGTAGGATTTGATGAAATCAAGAAGAAAGTTGTCAATCCGTTAAAGGGTAAAAAAATCGGTGCTTATTATGGATGCCTTCTTTTAAGACCGGGAAAGATCATGGCATTTGATAATCCGGAAAACCCGACTATCATGGAAGAGTTCATCCGTGCTCTTGGAGCAGAACCGGTTATTTATCCATACCGCAATGAGTGCTGCGGCGGTTATATTTCCCTGAAGGAAAAAGATATGGCACAGAACATGTGTGAAAAGATCATGGACAGTGCAAAAGGGTTCGAAGCAGACATGCTGATCACAGCCTGTCCTCTTTGTATGTATAATCTTAGAAAGAACGGAAATGGTGCTCTTCCTGTTTACTATTTTACAGAACTTCTTGCAGAAGCTCTTGGAGTAAAAGAGGAGGTGGCGAAGTAATGGCTTATACATATGGAAATGCCCAGAATGCAGCTGAAAGAATCAAAGAGATTTCAGGAGTAAATCCCCTGAAATGTATGAAATGCGGTAAATGCTCCGCAACCTGTCCTGCATTTAATGAGATGGATATTAAACCTCACCAGTTTGTAACTTATGTACAGAATGGCGATATAGACGCACTTGCACAGTCCAAATCCTTATGGAAATGTCTTTCCTGTTTTGCCTGTGTAGAGCGCTGCCCAAGAGATGTAAAACCAGGAAAACTGATTGATGCTGTCAGACAGCTGGTTGTCCGTGAACGAGGCCAGAACTACCTGGAGGCAGACGAGATTCCGGAACTGATCGATGAGGAAACACCTCAGCAGCTCCTGGTAAGTGCATTCAGAAGATACAGGAGGTGAGAGAAAAGTGCAGAGAATAGGTGTATTTGTATGTCATTGTGGTACCAACATTGCAGCCACAGTTGATGTAAAAAAAGTAGTGGAAATGGCGGCAAAGGAGCCAGGTGTCGTTCATGCTGAAGACTATCAGTATATGTGTTCTGAAGCTGGACAGGCAAAAATTATCAATGCCATCCATGAGAAAAATCTGACAGGAATCGTTGTATGTTCCTGTTCCCCGCGTATGCATGAAGCTACCTTCCGCAAGGCAGCAGCAAAGGCGGGATTAAACCCATATATGGTAGAGATTGCCAATATTCGTGAGCATTGCTCCTGGATCCACAAGGATATGGAGGAAGCTACCTTAAAGGCAGTGATCCTTGCAAGAGCAGCAATCGCAAAAGTAAATTTAGATGCTCCTCTTCAGCCGGGAGAGAGTCTTGTAACAAAACGTGCGCTTGTAATCGGCGGTGGTATCGCAGGAATCCAGTCTGCACTTGATATTGCAGAAGCCGGCTATGAGGTTGATATTGTTGAGAAACTTCCAAGTATTGGCGGAAGAATGTCACAGCTTGATAAGACATTCCCAACACTTGACTGTTCTGCATGTATTCTTACTCCCAAAATGGTAGAGGCTGCAGCACATGAGAAAATCAATATTTATACATATAGTGAAGTTGAAAAGGTAAGCGGATTTGTGGGTGACTTCACAGTTGATATTCGTAAGAAAGCAAGAAGTGTGGATATGAGTAAATGTACCGGCTGCGGTGTTTGCTCTGAGAAATGTCCATCTAAGAAAAATGCAAATGAATTTAACCGCGGACTGAATAACAGAAGTGCTATTTATATTCCGTTTGCCCAGGCAATTCCAAATGTTCCGGTTATTGACCGTGAGAATTGTATTAAATTCAAAACCGGAAAATGCGGTGCCTGTTCCAAGGTTTGTGCAGCAGGTGCAATCGACTATGAGCAGAAGGATGAGATTGTTACACAGAAATACGGCGCAATTGTAGTTGCAACCGGTTTCGATGTAATCCCTCTTGATAAATATGATGAGTATGCATACAGCCAGAGTAAGGATGTTATCACATCCCTTGAGCTTGAGCGTATCATGAATGCGGCAGGACCTACAAAGGGTCATCTTGAGAGACTTTCTGATGGAAAAGCTCCTAAGAATATTGTATTCGTACAGTGTGTCGGAAGTCGTTGCTCTGATGAGAGGGGAAAGAGCTACTGCTCCAAGATCTGTTGTATGTATACTGCAAAGCATGCAATGCTGATCCGCGATAAATATCCGGATACAAACGTAACCGTATTCTATATTGATGTCCGTACTCCGGGTAAGAACTTCGATGAGTTTTATAGAAGAGCTGTTGAAGATTACGGTGTTAATTATGTAAAAGGTCAGGTTGGAAAGGTTATTCCGCAGCCGGATGGAACTCTTATGGTTCAGGCTTCTGATCTCCTTGAAAACAAACAGATTCATATGGAAGCAGACATGGTAGTTCTTGCAGCGGCTATTGAGCCAAATAAGGATGTGAGAAAAATTGCAACCATGCTTACCGCAAGCATTGATACCAACAATTTCCTTACAGAGGCACATGCAAAGCTTCGTCCGGTAGAGTCTCCTACAGCTGGTATTTTCCTTTCCGGTGTATGCCAGGGACCGAAGGATATTCCGGAAACAGTAGCACAGGCTGGTGCAGCAGCAGTAAAGGCAATCGGCCTTCTTGCAAAAGATAAGCTGACAACTAATCCATGTACTGCTCATTCTGACGAGCTTCTTTGCAACGGATGCTCTCAGTGTGCAAATGTGTGTCCATATGGTGCTATTTCCTATGAGGAAAAACAGGTAAATGACCACGGAATCCGTGAAACAAGAAGAATTGCAGTAGTAAACAATGCTCTTTGCCAGGGCTGCGGTGCATGTACCGTAACCTGTCCATCAGGAGCAATGGATCTGCAGGGATTCTCCAACAGACAGATTTTAGCGGAGGTAGATGCAATATGTCGATAGAAGAAAAAGAAGAATTCAGACCCAAGATCGTGGCATTCTGCTGTAACTGGTGCAGCTACGCAGGTGCAGACCTTGCAGGAAGCAGCCGTCTTTCCTACCCGGCTGATGTAAAGATTATTCGTGTGCCATGCTCTTGCCGTGTAAATCCAATGTTCATCCTCCGTGCCTTTGAAAAGGGTGCTGACGGAGTGATCATGTGTGGCTGTCATCCGGGAGACTGTCATTACACAACAGGAAATTATTATGCAAGAAGACGTATGACCCTTCTTTTCTCCATGTTGGATTTCATTGGTGTAGAAAACGGACGTACCCGTGTAGAGTGGGTATCTGCCGCTGAAGGTGTAAAATTCTCCCAGACCATGAATGAGTTTGTGGAAAAAATTTATTCTTTGGGTAAAAACGTCAGATTGGAGGATTTAAGATGCAGGAACTGATTACCCGTGCAAAAGAACTGCTGGCTGATGGAACCGTAGTGCGTGTTCTTGGCTGGAAAGCTGGAGACCTGTCTTACAATCCGGAAGCAGCATATTTTGAAACAGCAGAAAGCCTGGATGAATTTGTTTACAATGGCTTCTGCGGACAGAACTTAAGTAAAATGATGATCGAGGCTTCCAAATTAGAGGGAAAAACCCTGGTCTGTCTGAAGCCTTGTGATACCTATAGCTTTAACCAGCTGATCAAAGAACATCGCGTGGATCGTGAAAAGGCCTATATTATTGGTGTTGGATGCAAAGGAAAGCTGAATGTGGAGAAGCTTCGAGAAATGGGAATCAAGGGAATCAAAAGTATTTCCGGAGCAGAGCTTACAGATGCCTGTGAGGAGCTTCATATTTCCACAATCTATGGTGACAAGACTGTAGCCTACAAGGAGGCAATGCTGGAGCGCTGCCATGTATGCAAGGGAAAAGAGCATATGATCTATGATGAGATCATCGGCGAGTCCAAGGATACAAAGGATGCAGACCGTTTTGCAGAAGTTGAGAAAATTGAGAAAATGAGCCCGGAAGAGCGTTTTGCATTTTTCCAGAAGGAGCTCAGTAAATGTATCCGCTGCAACGCATGCCGCAATGCATGTCCGGCCTGTAGCTGCCGTAAATGTGTGTTCGACAGCACCAAGTTTGACAGTGCCCAGAAGGCAAACGTGGATTCCTTTGAAGAAAAAATGTTCCACATTATCCGTGCATTCCACGTTGCAGGAAGATGTACAGACTGTGGCGAGTGCAGCCGTGTTTGTCCGCAGGGGATTCCGCTTCACCTGTTTAATCGTAAATTTATCAAAGATATTGATACCTTCTACGGCGAATATCAGGCAGGAGCAGATGTCCAGTCAAAAGGCCCGCTGACCAGCTTTACATTTGATGATGTAGAGCCAGGTGTAGTGGCAGAAAGGGGATAATGTATGTATAAGATTGAAAAAGAAAATCTGGAAGCATTATTCCGGAAAATCGCAGAAAGCCAGGATCTGATCATTCCGATCAAAAAGGCAGGACAGACCAACTTCGGCCTTTGGAATGAAGGAGAAGAGGCTGATCTTGATACACTGAAAACCGTAAAATCCGGTAAAGATGCCTTTTTCCCACAGAGCGAAACTCTTTATACCTGCGTTCGTGATGGAAAGAAGCTGACTGTTGAACCGGAAGAGCTTAGAAGCAGTCCTTTCGTTGTATTTGGCATGAAAGCCTGCGATGTAAAGGGTATGGAAGTGTTGGATAAGGTTTTCCTTGCAGATCCTATTGACACTTTTTATGCTGCAAGAAGAGACCATGGAACTATCGTTGCAATGGCATGCCATGAACCGGAGGAGTCCTGTTTCTGTAAGGTTTTTGGAACAGATGCAGCAGATCCTGCAGCTGATGTGGCTGTCTGGATGGTAGAAGGAACACTTTACTGGAAAGCAATCAGTGAAAAAGGTCAGGTTCTTACAGAAGCAGTTAAAGACCTTCTTACAGATGCAGATGCCTCTGATGAAGCAAAGGTTTCTGCTGAAAAAGAAGCAATCCATAATATTGTAGAACAGCTTCCATATACACATCTTTCTCTGGAAGGATGGGATGGAAATGCAACCGATGAGAAGTTTAATTCTCCTGTATGGGAGACTTTATATAAACCATGCCTGGCATGCGGAACCTGTACTTTTGTATGCCCTACCTGCCAGTGCTATGACATCAAGGATTACGACACAGGACACGGTGTAAAACGTTATCGCTGCTGGGATTCCTGTATGTATTCTGACTTCACAATGATGGCTCATGGAAATAACCGTACCAGCCAGATGCAGAGATTCCGTCAGAGATTCATGCATAAGCTTGTCTATTTCCCGGCTAACAATAATGGCATGTATTCCTGCGTGGGATGCGGCCGTTGCGTGGAAAAATGCCCGTCATCACTGAATATCGTGAAGGTGATCAAGGCTTTTGAAAAGCATGGAGGTGAAAAGTAATGAGCGAATGTACCTGTCATAAAAACTACACACTGGATACGTTGATCCCACAGGTTGGCGTGATCACAGACATTCATGAGGAGACTCCGGATGTAAAAACCTTCTGCGTAACTGCACCGGACGGAGGCAAGCTTTTCGAGCATATGCCAGGTCAGTGTGCAATGGTTTGTGCACCAGGAGTAAGTGAGGGTATGTTTTCCATTACCTCTTCTCCTACAAACAAAGAATATCAGGAATTTAGTATCAAAAGATGCGGAGATCTGACCTCTTATCTGCACAGCCTTCAGGTTGGTGATGAGATCACAGTCCGAGGACCATACGGAAACCATTTCCCGGTAGAAGATAAGCTGAAAGGCAAAAATCTTCTGTTTATTGCCGGAGGTATTGGTCTTGCACCGCTTCGTTCCGTAATTAATTACGTGCTGGACAACCGGGATGACTATGGTACTGTAGATATTCTTTACGGTTCTCGTTCTGCAGACGATCTTGTAAAATTAAAAGAGATCCAGGAAGTCTGGATGAATGCAAAAGATGTAAATGTATACCTGACCATTGACCGCGAGCAGGAAGGCTGGGACGGACATGTTGGCTTCGTACCTACATACCTGAAAGAAATCGGTTTTGATACCAATAAAGTAGCCCTTGTCTGTGGACCGCCAATCATGATCAAGTTCGTGCTTCAGGGACTGGAAGAGCTTGGATTTACAAGAACTCAGGTTTATACAACATTGGAGCTTCGTATGAAATGCGGTGTTGGTAAATGCGGACGCTGCAATATTGGATCTAAGTACGTATGTAAGGATGGTCCGGTATTCAGAATGGACGAAATTGACCAGTTACCGGATGAGTACTAAGCAAATAATTGACAATCAGAAGAAAGGAACAACCCAACATGGAAAATATGGTAAACGTATATTTCTTCGGTAAAAAATACACTGTACCTGCAGACCTGACCATTATGACAGCTATGGAATATGCAGGCTACACCTTAAAAAGAGGCTGCGGCTGCCGTCATGGATTCTGCGGTGCCTGCGCAACCATTTACAGAATCAAAGGGGATAACGAACTGAAAACCTGTCTTGCCTGTCAGACACAGGTACAGGAAGGCATGTATGTGGCAAGCATCCCATTCTTCCCTACTGACAAGAGACTTTATAATATGGAAGAGCTTCAGCCGAACCAGCAGGTAATGATGGAACTTTATCCTGAAATTTACAGCTGTATCGGATGTAATGCATGTACAAAAGCATGTACCCAGGACTTAAATGTAATGCAGTATATTGCATATGCACAGAGAGGCGAGCTTGAGAAATGCGCTGAGGAATCCTTTGACTGTGTAAGCTGCGGATGCTGTTCCGTAAGATGCCCGGCTGGTATTTCCCATCCAATGGTTGGTCTTCTGGCAAGACGTCTCACAGGTAAATACATTGCCCCGAAGAGCGAACACCTTGCAAAACGTGTGGAAGAGATTCACGAGGGTAAATATGATGACCTGATCGAGCAGATCATGCAGAAACCGATCACTGACATGCAGGAACTTTACAACAACAGAGAAATTGAGAAATAAGGAGGGCGTAAAAACATGTATGCACCATATCCAGAAAATATGATGGAATCCATCAAAAAGGTAGAGGCTACAAGAGCAGAGCGTATGGCAACAGAGCCAAAACGTCTGACCGCTGACGAGAAAGACGCTCTTCTTAAGGAATTCCATCCGGATTATAACCCAGATGCATTTGCCGAAATCAAGGTAGGACCAAACAAAGGTCAGAAAGCACCACTTGAACTGGCAGAAATGCTTCATTCCGAAAGCCGTTTGCTGAACGAAAAAATTGACCTTAACAAAATCGATTATGATGTAGATGTACTTGTAATCGGCGGCGGCGGTGCAGGCTCCTCCTGTGCCATCGAAGCCCACAATGCAGGTGCTGACGTTATGATCGTCACAAAGCTTCGTATTGGTGATGCCAACACCATGATGGCAGAGGGCGGAATCCAGGCAGCAGATAAAGAAAACGATTCTCCTGTACAGCACTATCTGGACTGCTTCGGCGGCGGACATTTTGCTGCAAAGCCTGAGCTGGTAAAGAGACTTGTAATGGAAGCTCCTGATGCCATCAAATGGCTGAATGATCTTGGCGTTGAATTTGATAAAGAAGAAGACGGAACCATGATCACAACACATGGCGGCGGTACTTCCAGAAAGAGAATGCATGCTGCAAAGGACTATTCCGGATCCGAGATCATGCGTACCATCAGAGATGAGGTTATCAACCTTGGTATTCCTGTAGTTGAGTTCACTTCTGCTGTTGAGCTTCTGAAGGACGAAAAGGGACAGGTAGCAGGTGCTGTTCTTCTCAACATGGAAACAGGAGATTACTCTGTTGCAAGAGCAAAGACTGTAGTAATCGCAACAGGTGGTGCAGGAAGAATGCATTATCAGGGATTCCCGACATCTAACCACTATGGTGCAACTGCAGATGGTCTTGTGCTTGGATACAGAGCAGGTGCTTCTCTTCTTTACCAGGATTCCATTCAGTATCATCCAACCGGTGCAATCTATCCGTCACAGATCCTTGGTGCACTGGTAACCGAGAAGGTTCGTTCCGTTGGCGCACAGCTTGTAAACGTAAACGGAGAAGCTTATATCCATCCACTTGAAACACGTGATGTAAACGCTTCTGGTGTTATCCGTGAATGTGAAGAAGGCCGTGGCGTGGAAGTTCCGGGCGGATTAAAAGGTGTATGGCTTGATACTCCAATGATCGAGATTATTGGAGGCGAAGGCACCATCGAAAAAAGAATTCCGGCTATGTTCCGTATGTACATGAACTATGGCATTGATATGCGAAAAGTGCCGATCGTGATCTATCCAACACTTCATTATCAGAATGGTGGTCTGGAAATCGACGGAGACGGATTTACAAAGGAAATTCCAAACCTTTTAGTTGCGGGAGAAGCAGCAGGCGGAATCCATGGAAGAAACAGACTGATGGGTAATTCTCTTCTGGATGTAATCGTATTTGGAAGAAATGCCGGTAAAAAAGCAGCTGCAAAATGCAAAGACGTAGAACTTGGAGAAATGAATCTGAATCACGTTTATGCATATGAAGAAGAACTGAAAGAAGCAGATGTACATACTGATAAGGTATCTCCATTACTGCTTCCGAAATACGCTCGTCACGAACAGCGATAAGAAAAAGAAGGGAGCTTACCAAAATGCGTGAAGTAGAAGTAAGCAGACTTACAGATGTCATCGAAAAACTCTGTATCGAAGCAAATGAACATCTTCCGGAAGATGTAAAATGCGCCATCAAAACATGCCGTGCATGCGAAGACGGAGAAATCGCCAAGGGCGTCCTTGACAATATTATTGAGAACTTTGATATTGCCGATAAGGAGAATGTGCCGATCTGCCAGGATACCGGAATGGCATGTGTATTTCTGGAAATCGGACAGGATGTACACTTTGTAGGCGGAGATTTCACTGATGCCATCAATGAAGGGGTACGTCGTGGATACGACAAAGGATATTTAAGAAAATCTGTAGTAAGGGATCCTGTACGTCGCGGAAATACAGGAGATAACACACCGGCTATGATCTATACAGAGATCGTTCCGGGAGATCAGGTTAAGATCACAGTAGGTCCAAAAGGCTTCGGAAGTGAGAATATGAGTATGATCCGTATGTTTAAGCCGTCTGCAGGACTTCAGGGAATCAAGGATTTCATTTTGGAAGTAGTAGAGACAGCTGGTCCTAATCCATGTCCTCCTATGGTAGTCGGAGTCGGAATCGGCGGAACCTTTGACAAATGTGCTCTTCTTGCAAAGAAAGCACTGATGCGTCCTCTGGATTCCCACAACCCAGATCCATTTTACGCAGATCTTGAGAACGAAATGCTTGAGAAGGTGAATAAGCTTGGAATCGGACCTCAGGGCTTTGGCGGAAAGACCACTGCCATCGGTCTGAATATTGAAACAATGCCTACACACATTGCGGGAATGCCGTGTGCAGTTAATATCAACTGTCATGTAACCCGTCACAAAACGGAGGTGATCTGATCATGGAAAAAAGAAAAATTACACTGCCCCTGACAAAAGAACTGGCAAAGACTCTTCATGCAGGAGATCAGGTTCTTCTTACAGGAACTATCTACACCTCCCGTGATGCAGGTCATAAGCGTATGTGTGAAGCTCTTGCAAGGGGAGAGAAGCTCCCGTTTGACCCAACAGATGCAACAATCTATTATGTAGGACCGACTCCTGCAAAACCAGGAGCAGTAATCGGTTCCGCAGGGCCTACAACCAGCGGACGTATGGATGCCTATGCACCGACTATGATGTCAGTAGGAGCACGCGGTATGATCGGAAAAGGAGCACGCCTTCCAGAAGTTGTAGAAGCCATGAAGAAATATGACGGCGTTTACTTCGGAGCGATCGGCGGTGCCGGAGCTCTTCTTGCCAAATGTATCAAGAAAGCTGAGCTGATTGCATATGAGGATCTTGGCGCGGAAGCACTTCGTAAGCTTTATGTAGAGGATATGCCGCTTGTTGTTATTATTGACAGCGAGGGAAATAACCTTTATGAAGAAGGACGTAAGGAATATCTGAAAGAGCATAAACCAGAGTAATCATCGGTGTTTTAAATTTGACATATAAGAACGATATAGCCTGTATATCAAATTGAGTGTTTACAGGATTTATAGTTTATAGCTTTGAAGGTGCAGCGGACTTGACAGAGTTAAAATCGCATATGCAGAACAAAGACGAAAGACAAAGGAAGGAACTTGCTATGGACCATCATAAGAAGGTACAGACCTCAGAAGCTTTCATAAACAGTGCATTTCTTGCAGTGTCAGGAGGATTTCAGGATGCCTATACCTACTTCACACGCGACGGCGTTTTTTCCAACGCTCAGACCGGAAACGTGGTACTGATGAGTGAGCGGTTTATGAACGGCGAAGTGAAAGCAGGATTACATTATCTGGTTCCTCTGACCGCATTTTTCCTTGGAGTACTGCTGGCAGAGCGTATTCAGAATAAATTTCGCTATGCCAGACGCTTTCACTGGCGCCAGGGAATCCTTCTGGTAGAAATTATCCTGTTGTTCTTGGTAGGCTTTGTACCGGGAAATATGAATGTACTGGCTACTACCATGGTATCCTTCTCCTGTGCCCTGCAGGTACAGACCTTCCGAAAGGTAGAGGGAAACTCTTATGCCAGTACCATGTGTATCGGAAATCTTAGAAGCGGTACAGCAGCTTTTTCAGCTTATATACGCGAAAAAAAGTCGTGTCTGCTTCACCAGGCACTGTGCTATTATGCCATTATCTTTCTGTTTGCCATAGGAGCAGGAATCGGAGGACGACTCTCTGTGGCATACGGTGAAAAAGCTATCTGGGTATCCAGTATTTTGCTTCTTATCAGCTTTCTGATTATGTTTATTGAGGAGATTGAAGAAGCAGAGCATCATTGGCAATAAAAATATATATCAGCAGATATTAAAAACGGAATCTCTGAAAAGGGATTCCGTTTTTTTGTTGGCTCTGCAAAAATACAGATATGGATTTATTTGATTGGTGTCTTGTTGTCCATGCGTCCTACAAGGTAATCGATTGTAGTATCATAATAATCTGCAAGCCGGATGAGCATTTCGATTGGGAATGTGAAATATGCAGTTGAGCTTTGGCTGACAATAGATTATAATAAGATCAGAGCAAAAATCTTTCTTTAAAAGCCTGCATATAAAAGGCAGGTTTTTCTTTTTTTCTGAAAATCTTATTATATTCCAGCAAAATATTATAACAGAAACAATTCTGCAAAGTACGAAAGACAGAATTGTTGAAGAAAACACTAACATATGTTGAAGAAAACAGTTCAGTAACTGTTCACAGGTAATATTCCGCGAGGTGTTTTGACATGAATATGGCAAAATCCCGAGACATACGGGGTAAAATGCCATCACCGAAGGTGATTTGGAATGCATTTTGACCAAGTTACTGTGAACGGAGTGAACAGTAACGAATATCAGGCAGATCGGGGGCCGGAAGAAGAAAGGAGAAAAATGTTTGCAAGTGTACTATCAGCAGCAATTTTGGGAATGGAGGTACATCCCATTCAGGTGGAGGCAGATGTCAGTGATGGGCTGCCTTCCTTTACTATGGTCGGCTTTCCTTCAGCGCAGGTAAAAGAAGCACAGGATAGGGTAAGAACAGCACTGAAAAATAATGGGATTGCGCTTCCGCCAAAGAGGATCACTGTCAATTTTGCTCCGGCAGATATCAAAAAGGAAGGAGCAGGCTTTGATCTTCCGCTTGCGGCGGCGGTTCTTGCTGCCTCAGGGATATTAAGACCGGAACAGCTTACGGCAGTCATGATGGCCGGAGAAATCAGCCTGAATGGAAACATTCATGCAATCTCAGGAATTCTGCCAATGATAATACGGGCAAGGGAAGAAAAGTGTCGTTTCTGCGTTGTCCCGGCAGAAAATCTGAAAGAGGCAAGACTGATTCCGGATATGAAAGTGATCGGTGTGAGAAATCTCAATGAAATGATTCAATATCTGAGAGATCCGGAAGACTATTGTATGGAGGATATCGAAAGTACAGTGGAAGAAAATACGGAAAAAACAGATTTCTGTGAGATCAAAGGGCAGGAAAGTCTTCGAAGAGCGGTAGAGATTGCAGTCAGTGGATTTCACAATCTGCTTATGATCGGACCACCGGGAGCAGGAAAAACCATGATAGCAAAAAGAATACCCGGGATCATGCCGTCACTGAGTTTTGAGGAAGGACTGGAACTGACCAAAATCTACAGTATCGCGGGGCTTTTGTCTCCGGGTGATCCTCTTGTGAGAAAACGGCCATTTCGAAGTCCACATCATACCTGTTCTGCACAGGCATTGGCCGGCGGCGGACGAAATCCCAGACCGGGAGAGGTCACGCTGGCACACAGAGGCGTGCTTTTTCTTGATGAGATGCCGGAGTTTTCAAGGCGGAGCCTGGAGATTTTGCGACAGCCTCTGGAAGATAAAGTGATCCGAATCTCAAGAGTATATGGAACCTATGATTTTCCGGCAGATTTTATTTTGTGTGCGGCAATGAATCCCTGTCCCTGCGGGCATTATCCTGATATGAATCGCTGTCATTGCACCCCGGCACAGGTTTCACAGTATCTTGGAAGGATCAGCCAGCCACTGCTTGACAGACTGGATCTCTGTGCGGATGTGACACCGGTATCTTTTGAAGGGCTGAGCAGCAGCCGGATCGGAGAATCGACGAATAAGATTCAGGAACGTGTTACACGGGTCCAGGAAATACAGAGAAGCCGATACAGGAATGAAGGAATCCAGTTCAATGGAGAACTCAAAGGAAGCCAGATAGAACGATTCTGTAAACTGGACGCCCAGGGAAGGGGTCTTCTTAAGATGGCATTTGAGCATATGCCATTCAGTGCACGGGCATATCACCGTATTCTGAAGGTGGCAAGAACAATTGCAGATATGGATGATTCAGGAACTATACAGAAGCATCATATAGGGGAGGCGCTTTCCTATCGTGCGTTTGACAAAAAATACTGGAACTAAAGTGTCATAAAACAGGAAAGAATGAGGTATTTTATATGGAAGAAAAACCAGAAGAAAAAATCCTCCGGATTAGTTCTAAAAGTGCAGAATATCCGGAAAAATTAAATAATTACCCCAAAATGCCGGAAATACTTTTTGTAAAAGGAAGACTGCCCGACAGGAAAAAACCAAGTATAGCAATCGTTGGAGCACGGGCGTGCAGCACATACGGAAGAATCCAGGCATTTCGATATGCAAAGGTCCTCAGCAGCGCAGGAGTGCAGATCATCAGCGGCATGGCCTACGGGATTGATGCAGAAGCACACAAGGGAGCACTGGAGGGAGGAACAGCAACCTACGCAGTTCTTGCAGGTGGTGTGGATATCTGTTATCCGGCGGGAAATAAAGCCCTGTATGAACGTATCCTGAGGGAAGGAGGAGGAATCATAAGTGAACAGCCTCCGGGTATGAGAGCAAGAAATTATTTTTTTCCGGCAAGGAACCGAATCATAAGTGGACTTGCGGATATGGTGCTCATCGTAGAGGCAAGAGAAAAAAGTGGTTCGCTTATCACAGCACAGTGGGCATTGGATCAGGGAAAAACAGTTTATGCGATTCCGGGACCTGTAAATGAGGAACTGAGTATAGGATGCCACAAACTGATATATGATGGGGCAGGAATCGCGTACAGTCCGGAAATTCTTCTCAGAGAACTGGGGATGAATTATGAAAATAAGGTAAAATCCGACTCAAAAAATGACTTAGGACTTGCAAGCGATTTGAAATTGGTGTATAGTTGTCTCGATTTACGACCAAAATCTACGGATTTTTTAATTCAGAAAACAGGCCTTCCGCCGAGGCAGGTCGGAAGCCTTTTGCTGGAGTTAAAGCTGTCAGGTCTGATCCGGGAGATCGGCAGACATTATTATATAAAAGAGACTTAAAACCGACATAAGACGTCGACTCTTGAAGCAACAGATCCCGGAGAGTTTAGCAAAAGTAGGAGAGGTAGCATGGCGAAATATCTGGTGATAGTAGAATCACCTGCAAAAGTAAAAACCATAAAAAAATTTCTTGGAAGTAATTATGATGTACAGGCATCAAACGGACATGTGAGGGATTTCCCGAAGAGTCAGTTCGGAATCGATGTGGATAACGATTTTGAGCCGAAATATATTACGATCCGTGGGAAAGGAGAGCTCCTTGCGGGACTTCGTAAGGCTGCAAAAAAAGCAGACAAGATTTATCTCGCAACTGACCCTGACCGTGAAGGAGAGGCGATTTCCTGGCATCTGATGCAGGCGTTGAAGGAAGATCCGGCCAAGATGCGCAGGATTTCTTTCAATGAGATCACCAAGACGGCCGTGAAGAATTCTATCAAGCAGCCAAGGGATCTGGATATGAACCTGGTAGATGCACAGCAGGCGAGAAGAATGCTGGACAGAATGGTAGGATATACCATCAGCCCGCTTCTCTGGGTCAAGGTCAAGAGAGGCTTAAGTGCAGGTCGTGTGCAGTCTGTAGCACTGCGTATCATCTGTGACCGTGAGGATGAGATCAATGCATTCATTCCAGAGGAATACTGGAGCCTGGATGGTGAATTCCGTGTCAAAGGAGAGAAGAAACCTCTCAAGGCGAAATTCTACGGCACAGACAAGAAGATGCCGATTCACAATAAGAAAGAAATGGAAGAACTTCTTGCGAAACTGGAAAATGCAGAGTATGAGATCACGGAAGTCAAGAAGGGTGAGCGTATCAAGAATGCTCCGCTTCCTTTTACCACCAGTACTCTGCAGCAGGAAGCATCCAAGACACTCAATTTTTCCACACAGAAGACAATGCGTCTGGCACAGCAGTTATACGAGGGTGTTGACATCAAGGGAAGCGGCACAGTAGGTATCATCACTTATCTGCGTACCGATTCCACCCGAATCTCCCAGGAGGCAGATGCAGCCGCAAGAGAATACATCGGACAGCAGTACGGAGAAGAGTATGTATCTGTAACAGAGAAATCTGTCAAGAAAGAGCAGAAGATCCAGGATGCGCATGAGGCAATCCGACCGACCGACATCACCAGACTGCCGGCAATGATCAAGGAATCTCTTTCCAGAGACCAGTTCCGTCTGTATCAGCTGATCTGGAAACGTTTTACTGCCAGCAGAATGGCGGCAGCCAGATATGAGACAACTTCTGTAAAGATCGGAGCAGGAGAATATACTTTCACCGTTGCGGCTTCCAAGGTAGTTTTTGATGGTTTCTTATCCGTCTATACACAGGAAGAGGATAACCAGAAAGGCAATGTCCTGAGTCAGTCCCTGGAAAAAGGCATGAAACTTACTCTGGAAGAACTCAAACCGGAGCAGCATTTCACACAGCCGCCGGCACATTACACAGAGGCGTCCCTCGTCAAGGCGCTGGAGGAACAGGGCATCGGACGACCGAGTACTTATGCGCCTACGATCACAACGATCATCAGCAGACGTTACGTTTCCAAGGAACAGAAGAACCTCTATGTGACAGAACTTGGAGAGGTTGTCAACAACATCATGAAACAGGCATTCCCAAGCATCGTGGATGTGCGCTTTACGGCGATGATGGAAGGCCTTCTGGACTGCGTGGAGGCAGGCACTGTCCAGTGGAAGACGGTTGTCAGAAACTTCTACCCTGACCTCAAGAAAGACGTAGATGCAGCTGAGAAAGAACTGGAAAAAGTTGATATCCAGGATGAAGTCACAGAGGAGGTCTGTGATGTCTGCGGCAGAAATATGGTCATCAAGTACGGACCTCACGGAAGATTTCTTGCCTGTCCGGGATTCCCGGAGTGCAGAAACACCAAGCCTTATTACGAAAAGATCGGTGTTGCCTGCCCGAAATGCGGCAAGGATGTCGTCCTTAAGAAAACACAGAAGGGACGTAAGTATTACGGATGTATTGACAATCCGGAATGCGATTTTATGTCCTGGCAGAAACCGTCAGACAAGAAGTGCCCTGTCTGCGGAAGCTATATGATCGAAAAAGGAAATAAACTGGTCTGCAGTCAGGAAACCTGCGGTTATGTAGAGGCAAAAACAAAAGAAGAAGACTGAATATAAGAATTTTCTGAAAATGCAGATAAAATCGAAAAAAATATAAAAATATCTTGATTTTTCGTGGTGAAGCGTGTACTATTATCTTATAAAGATGGTTACATCGAATAAATCATTGAAGGAGGCCAAGATGAGCGTTCAGTTGTTAGATAAAACAAGAAAAATTAACAAACTTTTGCACAATAGCAGTTCCAGTAAGGTTGTGTTCAATGACATCTGTCAGGTTCTGATGGAGACTTTAAGTTCCAATATCCTGGTACTGAGCAAGAAGGGCAAAGTCTTAGGCATCAGTTTATGCCCGGGTGTGAAGGAAATAACTGAACTGATTGAGGATAACGTTGGCGGACACGTAGATGAATTGTTGAACGAGCGTTTTTTGGGAGTTTTATCAACTAAGGAAAATGTGAATCTTCAGACTTTAGGGTTTGAGCACGTTGACAGCAGCTGCCAGGGTATCATCAATCCGATCGATATTGCGGGCGAACGTCTGGGAACAGTTTTCATGTATCGTGATAATAAGCCATACGATATCGAGGATATCATTGTCAGTGAATACGGCACAACCGTAGTAGGGCTTGAAATGATGCGTGCAGTACACGAAGAGAATGCAGAAGAGGACCGTAAGCAGCAGGTTGTCAAATCAGCCTTCAACACTCTGTCATTCTCCGAACTGGAAGCGATTATCCATATCTTTGACGAGCTGGATGGCGAAGAGGGAATCCTGGTTGCGAGCAAGATTGCAGACCGTGTGGGAATCACCAGATCCGTGATCGTAAATGCGCTCCGTAAATTCGAGAGTGCAGGTGTTATCGAGTCCCGTTCTTCCGGTATGAAGGGAACCTACATCAAGGTTCTCAATGAAGTGATCTTCGACGAACTCGAAGAGATCAAAGCACAGAGAAACAAGAAAGCATGATCAGAGACTGATCAGAAATAAGAGTCTAAGAAAGCTCTTCTTCATCGGGCGTATGTCTGGTGAGAAGGAGCTTTTTTTTGCGCTGTACAGCAAGGAGGCACCGGATGCGTGTCCGCTGATCCTGTATAAAAAATTACTGAAAAACAGTAAAATAAGAAAATTAAAGAAAATCAAAGAAAAAAAGAGATAATATCTAAAAATATAGTAATTTATGACGATGAAAAGAGTTGCAGAAAATAACGGAATTAAATAATATAAGGACAGTGATTAGCACTCAAACGAAATGAGTGCTAGTAATCGAAAAGCAAGGCAACAATAAAGGAGGAAAATAGATCATGAAATTAGTACCTTTAGGCGACAGAGTTGTATTAAAACAGTTAGAAGCAGAGGAAACAACAAAATCCGGTATCGTACTTCCGGGTCAGGCACAGGAGAAACCACAGCAGGCAGAAGTTATCGCTGTAGGATCTGGCGGAGTTGTTGAAGGCAAAGAAGTTAAAATGGAAGTTAAAGTAGGAAACAAAGTTATCTACTCCAAATACGCAGGAACAGAAGTAAAACTTGACGGCGAAGAATACATCATCGTAAAACAGAATGATATTCTTGCAATCGTTGAATAATTATATTAAATCGACATTATTTTAGGAGGACAGTCATCATGGCAAAAGAAATTAAATTCGGCGCAGAAGCAAGAGCCGCACTTGAAGCTGGTGTAAACAAACTTGCAGATACAGTAAGAGTAACGATCGGACCAAAAGGAAGAAACGTAGTACTTGACAAACAGTTTGGTGCTCCGCTCATCACAAACGATGGTGTTACGATCGCAAAAGAGATCGAACTGGAAGACGGATTCGAAAACATGGGCGCACAGCTCATCAAAGAAGTTGCATCCAAGACAAATGATGTAGCTGGTGATGGTACTACAACAGCAACTGTTCTTGCTCAGGCAATGGTTCACGAAGGAATGAAGAACCTGGCAGCAGGCGCTAACCCGATCATCCTCAGAAAAGGAATGAAAAAAGCTACTGACACAGCAGTAGAAGCTATCAAAGAAATGAGCCAGAAGATCAGCGGCAAAGCACAGATCGCAAACGTTGCTGCAATCTCTGCAAGTGATGAAGAAGTTGGTCAGCTCGTTGCAGACGCAATGGAAAAAGTTTCCAACGACGGTGTTATCACAGTAGAAGAATCCAAGACCATGCATACAGAACTTGACCTGGTAGAAGGTATGCAGTTTGACCGTGGATATATTTCCGCATACATGTCCACAGACATGGAAAAAATGGAAGCAAATCTGGAAGATCCATACATCCTGATCACTGACAAGAAGATCAGCAACATTCAGGAGATCCTTCCGTTACTGGAGCAGGTTGTTCAGGCAGGTGCCAAACTTCTCATCATCGCTGAGGATGTGGAGGGTGAAGCTCTGACAACTCTGATCGTAAACAAATTAAGAGGAACCTTCCAGGTAGTAGCTGTCAAAGCTCCTGGATATGGTGACAGAAGAAAAGAAATGCTTCAGGATATCGCTATCCTGACAGGCGGACAGGTAATCTCTGATGAACTTGGACTGGACCTCAAAGAAGCTACCATGCAGCAGCTTGGACGTGCAAAATCTGTCAAAGTTGCAAAAGAAAACACAGTTATCGTTGACGGACTTGGAGACAAGAAAGCAATCGAAGACCGTGTTGCACAGATCCGTGGACAGATCGAAGAGACAAAATCCGAATTCGATAAAGAAAAATTACAGGAAAGACTTGCAAAACTGGCAGGCGGCGTAGCTGTTATCCGTGTTGGTGCTGCAACTGAAACTGAAATGAAAGAAGCAAAACTTCGTCTGGAAGATGCTCTTGCAGCTACAAGAGCAGCAGTAGAAGAAGGAATCATCGCAGGCGGTGGATCTGCTTACATCCATGCTTCCAAGAAAGTTGCTGAACTGGTTGCAACTCTGGAAGGTGATGAGAAGACAGGTGCAAATGTTATCCTCAAATCTCTGGAAGCTCCGTTATTCCACATTTCTGCAAATGCAGGACTGGAAGGTTCTGTCATCATCAACAAAGTAAGAGAATCTGAGCCAGGAATCGGATTTGATGCCCTGAACGAGAGATATGTAGACATGGTAGGAGCAGGTATCCTTGACCCGGTTAAGGTTACAAGAAGTGCCCTTCAGAACGCTACAAGTGTTGCATCCACTCTGCTTACAACAGAATCCGTAGTTGCAACGATCAAAGAAGATACTCCGGCTATGCCGGCAGGCGCACCAGGAATGGGCGGAATGATGTAATTAAAGTTTTCTAAATATCAGACCAGCGTCATAGACGCTGGTCTTCTTTTATGATAGAATAATGAAAAACAAAAGAAAGGAAAACAGAGATGAGTGATTTATATTCTGAATTTCTGGTAAAGAAAGAGCCGACATCCAAAGACGCCATAACAAAATATGGCCTGATCGGTCTGACCGTGCTTGCCGCTGTAGCAGGACTTTTATTCAATTTCCTGTTCCTTCTGGCAGCAGTTGTGCTTGGAATCGCATGCTACTTTATCGTGCCGAAGACAGACCTCGAATACGAGTATCTTTTTGTAAACGGAGAGATGGACATTGACATGGTCATGGCGAAATCCAAACGTAAGAAGGCCAAGACAGTGAACATCAAGGAGGCTGACCTTGTAGCCCCTCTGGATTCACACCGCCTGGATTATTACAACAGCAACAGTAAGATGAAGACACTGGACTATTCTTCCGGAAATCCATCCCATAAGCGTTTTGCGATCATCACCAGGGACAAGGGCGAGAACTGCAAGATCATTATCGAACCGGATGAAACGATGCAGCAGGCTATCAAAAATTCAGCCCCGAGCAAAGTTTTTTTGGATTGACACTGTAAATTATTTTTGTTAAACTATGGAACAAATTCAAAATAACATAATATACAAGGGAGGAAATGCAATGGGTACTATCATTGGTGAAGGAATTACATTTGACGACGTTCTTTTAGTTCCGGCTTATTCAAAAGTAATTCCGAATCAGGTAGATGTCGCAACGTATTTAACAAAGAAGATTAAACTGAACATTCCTATGATGAGCGCAGGAATGGACACAGTTACTGAGCACAGGATGGCGATCGCCATGGCGAGACAGGGCGGTATCGGTATTATTCACAAGAATATGACTATCGAAGCACAGGCAGACGAAGTAGACAAGGTAAAACGTTCTGAGAACGGTGTTATCACAGATCCATTCTTTTTATCCGCTGACAATACCCTTGAAGATGCGAACAACCTGATGGCGAAATTCCGTATCTCCGGTGTTCCGATCACAGAGGGAAGAAAACTGGTCGGTATCATTACCAACCGTGACCTCAAATTCGAAACAGACTTTTCCAAGAAGATCGGAGAGTGCATGACATCCGAGGGACTGATCACAGCCAAGGAAGGAATCACTCTTGAAGAGGCAAAGAAGATCCTTGCCAAATCCCGCAAAGAAAAATTACCCATTGTAGATGACGACTTTAACTTAAAAGGTCTGATCACGATCAAGGATATCGAGAAACAGATCAAATATCCACTTGCAGCCAAGGACGCACAGGGACGTCTGCTCTGCGGTGCAGCCGTTGGTATCACAGCTAACGTTCTTGCACGTGTAGATGCACTTGTTAAGGCAAATGTAGACGTTATCGTTGTAGACTCCGCACATGGACATTCCGAGAATATCCTCCGTGCAGTACGCCAGATCAAGGATGCATATCCGGATCTTCAGGTGATCGCAGGAAACGTTGCCACAGGAGCAGCTACCAAGGCTCTGATCGATGCCGGTGTAGATGCTGTCAAAGTTGGTATCGGACCTGGTTCCATCTGTACGACACGTGTCGTTGCAGGTATCGGTGTTCCACAGATCACAGCTGTTATGGACTGCTATGAAGTAGCTAACCGCTATGGTATCCCGATCATCGCAGATGGCGGAATCAAATACTCCGGAGATATCACCAAGGCGATCGCAGCAGGAGCCAATGTCTGCATGATGGGAAGCATCTTTGCAGGATGCGACGAGAGCCCGGGAACTTTCGAACTGTACCAGGGACGTAAATACAAAGTATACCGTGGTATGGGATCTATCGCAGCCATGGAGAACGGCAGCAAGGACCGCTACTTCCAGCAGGATGCGAAGAAACTCGTTCCGGAAGGTGTAGAAGGACGTGTAGCATACAAGGGACATGTTGAGGACACTGTATTCCAGCTTATGGGCGGTCTTCGTTCCGGTATGGGATATTGTGGAGCAGAAACCATTGAGAAGCTTAAGACAACCGGAAAATTCATCAAGATCTCCGCTGCATCCCTCAAAGAATCTCATCCGCACGACATCCACATCACCAAGGAAGCTCCGAACTACAGCGTGGATGAATAATTGTTTTGATTTTTATTCTTGCGAAACTAAATAAAGTAGTATATTATGTAATTGTTCGCAGGTAGTATCCCGCGAGGTGTTTTGCCATGAATATGGCAAAATCCCGAGACATACAGGGCAAAATGCTATCACCGTAGGTGATTTGGAAGGCATTTTGACCAAGTTACTGTGAACGAAGTGAACAGTAACATATTATGATATTATAACGACTGCATGACTGGCGGAAGTAGGATCACCTACAGGGAGTGCAGTAAGTAACGTGCCGACCGCCTGGGCAGCCTGTGTAAGCAACAGACTACCCAGGCGGTTTTTGTATCTTATTACAACACTAAAGGAGACGAATCATGGAAAGAATTTCACTGGAAAATGAACTGAAAAGCAACTCTTATCCGGGAAGAGGAATCATCATTGGACGTTCCGCAGACGGAACCAAAGCAGTAACAGCTTATTTTATCATGGGAAGAAGTGAAAACAGCAGGAATCGAGTATTTGTCGAGGATGGAGAGGGAATCCGCACACAGGCATTTGATCCATCCAAACTGACAGATCCGAGCCTGATCATTTATGCTCCGGTACGTGTACTGGGAAATAAGACAATTGTGACAAACGGCGATCAGACAGACACGATCTATGAAGGAATGGACAAACAGCTCACCTTCGAACAGTCCTTAAGATCCCGCGAATTTGAGCCGGACGGACCGAACTATACACCAAGGATCTCCGGTGTCATGCACATCGAAAACGGCGAATACAGTTACGCAATGTCAATCCTCAAGAGCAACAACGGAAATCCGGATGCCTGCCTCCGTTACACTTACGCATACGAAAAAGCAATTCCAGGTGAGGGACGTTTCATCCACACTTACAAATGCGACGGAAATCCGCTCCCAAGCTTTGAAGGAGAACCGAAACTCGTAGATATTCCGGACGATATGGAAGCATTCACAGAACTTCTCTGGAACAGCCTGAACGAAGACAACAAAGTTTCCCTGTTTGTACGTTACATCGACATCGCAACAGGAAACTATGAGACAAAGATCGTAAACAAAAACAAGTAAGATACGGAGGATGAGATAAGATGAACGAATTACAGTTAAAATACGGATGCAACCCGAACCAGAAACCTTCCAGGATCTACATGGAGGACGGAAGTGAGCTTCCGATCAAAGTTCATTCAGGAAGACCTGGATATATCAACTTCCTCGATGCATTCAATGGCTGGCAGCTTGTACGAGACCTCAAGAAAGCAACAGGACTTCCGGCAGCAACTTCTTTCAAGCATGTTTCTCCTGCAGGTGCAGCAGTCGGACTTCCGCTGACAGAAACACTTGCAAAGATCTACTGGGTAGACGATATGAACTGGAAAGAATTTTCCCCGCTTGCCTGCGCTTATGCAAGAGCGAGAGGCGCAGACCGTATGTCTTCTTTCGGTGATTTTATTTCTCTTTCTGATGTCTGCGACAAAGACACAGCAATGCTGATCAAGAGAGAAGTTTCCGATGGCGTGATCGCACCGGGTTACACAGAGGAAGCCCTTGAGATCCTCAAACAGAAGAAAAAAGGCAATTACAACGTGATCGAGATCGATCCGGATTATGTACCGGCTCCGCTGGAACACAAGCAGGTATATGGCGTGACTTTCGAACAGGGACGTCAGGAACTTGCAATCGACGACGAGCTGATCTCCAACATCGTAACCGAGAGTAAAGAACTTACAGAAGAAGCAAAGCGCGACCTCAAAGTTTCTCTGATCATCCTGAAATATACACAGTCCAATTCCGTATGTTTTGTCAAGGACGGACAGGCGATTGGTGTCGGCGCAGGACAGCAGTCCCGTGTACACTGCACCAGACTTGCAGGACAGAAGGCAGATAACTGGTTCCTCCGTCAGAGCCCGCAGGTTCTTTCTCTTCCGTTCAAAGATACCATCAGCAGGGCAGAGCGCGACAATGCGATCGATGTTTATATCGGCGACGAATACATGGATGTTCTGGCAGACGGAGCATGGGAGAACGTATTCACAGAGAAGCCGGCAGTCTTCACAAAAGAAGAGAAGCGTGCATGGCTCGATCAGCTTACCGATGTAACGCTCGGATCTGATGCATTCTTCCCGTTCAGTGATAACATCGAACGCGCACATAAGAGCGGCGTGAAATTTATCGCACAGCCAGGTGGCTCTGTGAGAGATGACGCAGTGATCGAAACCTGTAACAAATATGGAATGACAATGGCGTTCACAGGAATCCGTCTGTTCCACCACTAAGAATAAAGAACAGGTCTGAAATATAAATTTCAGATACAGCAGAGGAAACTTTGGTTCGGGAAATCCCATCAAAGTTTCCTCTGCTTTTTGTATAGATAATATCTGACAGATAAAGAATTACAGACAAAAAAAACCAGGACTAAATCCTGATTCTTAAGAGCGATAGACGGGGCTCGAACCCGCGGTCTCGACCTTGGCAAGGTCGCGCGTTACCAACTACGCCACTATCGCATGTGTTCTGTTTGGAAGTTTTATTTGTTTTCCTCAGCGACAAGACATACTATACCAGATGAATTTGTATTTGTCAAATGTTTTTTTGAAAAAAATTAAAAAAATTTCAAAAATATTTTCCGGCATAAAAAACGGTGAAAATTTTGTGTAAATTTTGAAATCACGAAGTTCATGTGCTACAATACACACAGAATCGCCGGGAGACTGGCGAAGGTAAATCAGAAAGAGGTGACAAGATCTGTGAATAAGAGAACGACGGCTTTTTTACTGGGGAGTGTATTGTTGTGTCATGCATCTCTGGTTTATGGCGAAGTTCCAGATTATAATACTGTAGTAGAGGATACACAGAAAGAAAATAAGGCTGTGCAGATGTTTGAAACAGATGACGGCAAGGGAAATACGGTTCAGGTGGCAGCACATCAGGAGACACTCTATGTGACAGCCAGAAAGACAGGAATCTATACGATGCCTTCTGACAGCAGTGCAGAGCTTGCAGCGGTATCGCTCGGAGATCAGGTGGAACAGACTGCGATCTGCGACAATGGCTGGAGCAAGGTGGAAGCTGAGGCTGACGGAGAGAAAGTCATAGGTTACATACAGACACAGGCACTTAACAGCGAGAATCAGATCGTATCGATGGATGCGGAGGAGGTTGAAGTAACGTCCGACAGCAGTATTCTGGATTATCCGGGAAAGAAGGACGGAGAGGTTGTCGGAGAAGTCCTGGAACTGGACGAGGTGAAGCGGACAGGAACTGTCAACAATGTCTGGAGCAGGATCGAATACCAGAATGCGGACGGCACAGAGCAGGAAGGCTATATCCCGACAAGCTGTCTGAATGTCTCAGATGGTCAGGAGAGTACAGAAGCTTCCATAGATACGAAGAAAGATGCAGGCACTCTTCACAAAAGCAGTGGAAAAGGAGTCTTTTCGGATGCGCTGGAAACAGATGAGAGTGTTACTGAACAGAATGGCGTTCAGATCGGAAAGGCAGTAGCAGCCTCATCAGATGCCAAGCTCAAAGACCTTGGTGTGTTCAAGATCACACATTACTGTCCGTGCAGCATCTGCTGCGGGCCATATGCCAACGGAATCACTTCAACAGGTGTGACAGCGACGACAAACCATACGATCGCTGTAGATCCGTCTCAGATTCCTTACGGAAGCAAGGTCGTGATCAATGGACAGGTTTATGTGGCAGAGGACTGCGGCGGCGCGATCAAGACAAACTGCATTGACATTTATGTGGCAACACATGCAGAGGGAGAGGCAAAGGGCGTTTACTACACCGACGTTTATCTCATTCAGTAAATAAATATTCTGGAACAAAAAGATCTCCGGCAGAACCGATTTACGGAATCCTGCCGGAGATTTTTTATAAAAAGTTATCTTGCCATGGTATAGATCTTTTCCATGTCTTTCATATTGAGCTGCTTGAACACGCCGATCGTGCGGGTATCTTCATAACTGCACTTAAAAGCGAGTTCATGGATCTGCTGATCATCAAGGTCAAGTCCAAGTTCATGCAGGCTGACAGGCATCTTGATCGAACGGAAAAAGTCCTCCATTGCCTCGATTCCTGCCAGGGCGGTCTTTTCGAAATCAAGACCGCACGGGATATCGAATACGTTGGTCGCAAACTGTGCGAAACGCTCCGGATTTACATCGTATACATATCTTGCCCAGCTTCCCCAGATCGCTGCAAGACCGGCACCGTGAGTGACATCATAGAGTCCGCCAAGCTCGTGCTCAAGCTGGTGACATGCCCAGTCGCCACCGCCGGTTCCACATCCGGTCAGACCATTGTGAGAGAGGCTTCCTGCCCACATGATCTCTGCGCGGGCTGTGTAGTTGTCAGGTTCCCTCATAAGAATACGTGCGTTGTAGATGACAGTCTGCATCAGAGATTCACTGATGCTGTCTGTGATCTCCATAGTCTCGATATTGACGAAATAACGCTCCATGGTGTGCATGAGGATATCCACACAGCCGCTCTCCGTCTGATACTGCGGAAGGCTGTAGGTAAGCTTCGGGTTCATCAGGGCAAATTTCGGACGGCAGAGATCGCATTTGGCAGCACCTCGTTTCAGCCAGCCATCCTCATTGGTGATGACAGAGGAATTGCTCATCTCACTTCCGGAAGCTGCAATGGTAGGGATGACGCCGATCGGAAGACAGGCAGTCGGAACTTCTGTCTTGAGATAAAAATTCCAGACATCTGTCCATGGATTTGCAACGCCGTACCCGATCGCCTTGGCAGAGTCAATAACACTTCCACCGCCGACAGCGAGAATGAAATCTACGTTTTCTTTCTTACAGAGCTCGATACCTTCACGTACTTTGGAAAGACGCGGGTTCGGGACAACGCCGCCCAGGGTAACGAAATCAATGCCGGCATCAGTAAGACATCCGGAAACTTCGTCGATCAGCCCGGAAGCGACGGCACTCTTGCCTCCGTAATGGATCAGAACTTTGTGACAGTTCTCTTTCTTCAGAATATCACCGATCTGCAAATGAGAATCTTTACCAAAAATAACCTTTGTAGGGGCAAAATATTCAAAACTGCGCATAATAGTTACTCCTTATATACATTTAAAATAAATGACAAATTTAGAAACAACATAAATATAACATAATTGTAAAGAGAAATACACAAAAAAATTTTGGATTTTTCAATGCCCTGTCAGGAATGAAGCGAAAACATTCTGGACATTTCTTCTCTGGTGTAATATTATAAAATAACAAAAAGGCAGGTGATAAAATGGAAAATATAGTGATCATCGGTGCAGGTCCCGCCGGTATCTCAGCCGCTCTGTATGCTACAAGGGGAAACATGAATCCGCTTGTCATCAACAACGGCATCGGAGCACTGGAAAAGGCGGAGAAGATCGAGAATTATTATGGACTGGAACAGCCGCTTTCCGGTAAGGAACTCTACGAGAGAGGGATATCTCAGGCGGAAGCCCTGGGAGTGCGTATCCTGGATGCAGAGGTCCTTGGGATCAGTGGTTTTGATACATTTACTGTCAAGACGACAGCAGGTGATTTTGACACAGTCAGCGTGATCCTGGCGACAGGAGGGAAGCGCAGTGCCCCGAAGATTCCGGGACTTAAGGAATTTGAAGGAAGAGGTGTCAGCTACTGCGCGGTCTGTGATGCATTTTTTTACAGAGGAAAGGAAGTTGCCGTTGTCGGAAACGGTGAGTTCGCCCTTCATGAAGCAGAGGAACTTCGGAATGTCACGCAGGATGTGACCATCTATACGGATGGGAAGGAACCGGAATTTTCCAGAGAACATCCGATCGCAGTCAATACGATGAAGATCCAGGCGATCGAAGGCGATGACAAGGTTTCCGGACTTCTGATGCAGAGTGATACAGCTGCACAGGATGCGGAAGCACCAGAGAACTCTTTTTATCCTGCGGACGGTGTCTTTGTGGCACTCGGTACGGCAGGAAGCACAGAGATTGCCAGACAGATGGGAGCAGAGATCACCGATAAGGGAAATATCAAAACCGACGAAGAGATGGCGACAACGATTCCGGGACTTTTTGCCGCAGGAGACTGCACAGGCGGACTTCTCCAGGTTTCCAAGGCCGTTTACGAAGGCAGTATGGCAGCCATCAGCGCCGGCAAATATGTCCGGCACAAAAAGGTATCATAAATAAAAATCAAGAAACACTAATCGTGGATCGAAATATCAAGGAGGAAGCATTATGGCAAAAACAATTACAGCAGAGAATTTTGAGCAGGAAGTTCTTAAGTCAGAGAAACCGGTATTACTGGATTTCTGGGCAACATGGTGTGGACCGTGCATGCGTCAGGGACCGATCGTTGAGGAACTGGCAGAGGAAGGATACTGTGTAGGCAAGATCGATGTTGACCAGCAGCCTGGTCTCGCACAGCAGTTCCGTATCATGAGCATCCCGACACTTCTGATCTTTAAGGATGGCAAGGAAGCAGAGCGTCTGGTTGGCCTGACTCCAAAAGCTGCGATCAAGGAACTTCTGGACAAATAAGGTCCGGGAAGGTTTATAAGATTTATGAAAATATTACTGGCAGCATGTAATGCGAAATATATTCATTCAAATCTTGCAGTATACGATCTCAGGGCATATGCATCCGCTTATCAGGAGCATATTCTCCTGGGAGAATATACGATCAATCAGACAAAAGACGAGATTTTGAAGGATATTTATTTAAGTGGAGCAGATGTAGTCTGCTTTTCCTGCTATATATGGAACATTTCTTTTGTCAGAGATCTGCTTGAGGATCTTCACAAGATCCTTCCAGATGTAAAATTCTGGACGGGAGGTCCGGAGGTTTCTTTCGATGCGGAAGCTTTTCTTCGGAGGACTCCGCAGGTGACCGGTGTCATGGTCGGTGAGGGCGAAAAGACGTTCCTCGAGCTTGTGCGTTATTATGTGGACGGTGTGGGAACTTTATCTGAGATTCCAGGGATTGCTTATCGTGAAGGCGAGGAGATCCATCACAATGGATGGAGAGAACTTACGGATCTAAGTGAGATTCCTTTTGTATATGAACATCTGGAGGACTTTGAGAACAAGATTATTTATTATGAGAGCAGCAGGGGATGTCCTTTTTCCTGCAGTTACTGTCTTTCTTCTATTGATAAGAAGCTCAGGTTCCGTGATCTTGACCTGGTCAAGAAAGAATTACAGTTTTTCCTGGATCACAGGGTGCCGCAGGTCAAGTTTGTGGACCGTACGTTTAACTGTAAGCACGAGCACGCAATGACGATCTGGAAATATATCCTAGAGCATGACAATGGGATCACGAATTTTCATTTTGAAGTTTCGGCAGACCTTCTTCGGGACGAAGAAATGCAGCTTATGAGCAGGATGCGTCCCGGACTTATCCAGCTTGAGATCGGTGTACAGTCCACAAATCCGGACACCATTCATGCGATCCACAGACATATGGATCTTGACAAATTGGAGAGATGTGTTGCGAAGGTGCACAGCTTTGGAAACATCCACCAGCACCTGGATCTGATCGCAGGACTTCCGTATGAGGATTATGATACTTTCCACCGTTCTTTTAATGATGTGTACAGGATGAAACCGGATCAGCTCCAGCTTGGTTTCCTCAAGGTGCTCAAGGGTTCCCTGATGGAAAAAGAAGCAGAGAAATACGGGATCATGCATAAAGAAAAAGAACCATACGAAGTGCTTTCTACTAACTGGCTGTCCTATAAGGAAGTCCTGAGACTTAAGATGGTAGAGAGTATGGTGGAAGTTTATTACAACAGCGGACAGTTTCAGAACACACTGGAATATCTGGTGCCGCAGTTTGCGGATGCGTTTACCTTTTATGAGAAGCTGGGAGCTTTTTATGAGAAAAAAGGCTACAGCGAGATCTCACATTCAAGGATGCGCCGTTATGAGATCCTGCTGGAATTTCTCCGTGAGGAAACAGATCTCGATGCGGATGTGGCAGCACAGCATATGCTCTATGATCTGTACTTAAGAGAAAAACTTAAGAAACGTCCTTCGTTTGCAGCAGATCAGAAACCGTATGAAAGTGCTGTATGGACTTACCGTAAGAAACATAAGATTTCAAAAACAGCACACATAGAAGCTTTCCCGGATGGGACAACAATTCTGTTCGATTATGAAAACAGAAATCCACTGTCCAATAATGCACACACAGAAACGATAGAGCTGGATTTGGACAACATAGAATGAGGTGATAAAAATGGGAATGTTTGATCCGAAAAAAAGAAAAATATTTGCTGCTGTGATCGCAGTCATTCTTGTCCTTGCAATGGTAGTTCCAAGTGTTCTCTCCATTCTTTTATAAGAGGTATAAGATGAAACGGAGGATGAACATATGAAACTGGGGCAGCAGGCAATGGAGGCACTTAAAAGTCAAATCGACGGTGCACTTGAGATCGGAGATGATCTGGTTGTTGCGGGCGTGATCGCAATTGAGGGAACACAGATCCTGATCGAGAAGGAGAAAGAAAAGCTTCTTGAATATTTTTCAGATGGATTTCTCTGGAATACCGTCCGTACACTGGAGAAGTGCAGAGTACCGGAGATGCTTTCTGAGCCTTTTAAGGATGAGATCCATGCCAGATATGATCTGGGAACAGGCGGTGTTTTGAGCGGTCTGTGGAAGATGACAGAGGCTTCCGGAACAGGACTTCGTGCAGACCTTCGTGCGATCCCGGTCCGCCAGGAAACAATAGAGATCTGTGAGAGACTGGATGTAAATCTGTACAAATTACTGTCAGATGGTGCTGTCCTTCTGGGGTGTACAGATGGGGCGAAAGTTGTACAGGAATGTCTTCATCAGCAGATCCCGGCGGCAGTGATCGGCAAGGCTGTTGAGGGGAATGACCGGCTTCTGTACAGCGGCGGGCTGATCCGCTATCTGGAACGTCCTTCTCAGGATGAACTGACCAGATTTTCCTGGGGAGAGAAATGGAGAAAAGATAAGAAATGGCAAGACTGAATATCGTACTGCATGAGCCGGAGATACCGGCAAACACAGGAAACATTGGCAGAACCTGCGTGGCGACAGGGACAAGGCTTCACCTGATCGAGCCGCTGGGGTTCAGCCTGAGTGAAAAAGCAATCAAACGTGCCGGGATGGACTACTGGAAGGATCTGGATGTGACTACCTATCTGGATTACGAAGAATTCCTTCAGAAAAATCCCGGAGCGAAGATCTACTACGCAACAACCAAAGGACTTCAGACCTATACAGATGTTAAATTTGAGGACGACTGTTACATCATGTTTGGCAAAGAAAGTGCCGGAATCCCGGAGGAGATCCTTATGAAACATAAGGAAAACTGTATCCGCATTCCAATGATCAATGACATTCGGTCACTGAATCTGAGCAATTCAGTGGCAATCGTTCTGTATGAGGCACTGCGTCAGAACAACTTTGACCACATGCAGCTCCAGGGAGAACTGCATGATCATAAATGGAAATAAATTCCCGCTAAAACTAAATAAAGCTGCACTGCTGATCGAAAAGGAGGGATCTGCATGGAACTGGAAAGATATCGTATCTACTCAGAAATTGCGCGTGGAATCCGCAAACCGTTTCTCGTTTTCAAAAATGCAAATGTGTTTATGGCTCACTCCGGTGAGTTCTGTAAGGGAGATGTGGCAGTCGAGGACGGCATTGTTATCGGTGTCGGAGAGTATGAAGGAGAGACAGAAATCGACCTGGATGGGAAATATCTCTGTCCGGGATTTATTGACAGCCACCTTCATCTGGAATCGACACTGGTAACTCCGGGAGAACTGATCCGTCAGGCTGCACAGTGCGGCACGACTACTTTCATTGTGGATCCTCATGAATCCGCAAATGTCTCAGGAACTGACGGAATCGACTATATCCTGGAACAGACGGAAGAGGTTCCGGCAAATGTCTATGTGATGATGCCTTCCTGCGTTCCGGCGACACATGTCGATGACAATGGATGCACCCTTACAGCAGGAAAGATGAAAGCCTATCTGAACAATCCGAGGATCCTGGGACTGGGCGAGGTTATGGATGCACCGTCTGTTGTAAACGGAAGTGTATCCATGCATGAGAAACTGTCCGTTTTTAAGGACAGAGTCCGTGACGGACATGCACCATTTCTGCCGCCGGGAGATCTGGCTGCATATGCACTGGCAGGCATTTCCACAGACCATGAATGTGTGACTTATGAGTATGCCATGGAAGAGTGCAGAAATGGAATGCAGGTGCTGATCCGTGAGGGAAGTGCCGCCAAGAACCTGGAAGCGATCGTTAAGGGAATCGTAGAGCATCACACCGATACCTCAGGATTTTGCTTTTGCACCGATGACAAGCACATCGAAGAGATCCGAAAAGAAGGACACATCAATTTCAATGTCAGAAAGGCAGTTCAGCTTGGGCTGAGACCGGAACAGGCACTCAAGATGGCAACAATACAGGCAGCGAAATGCTATGGACTGCATCATCTTGGTGCGATCGCACCGGGATATCAGGCAGATTTTGTTGTGCTGGATAACTTAAGTGATATGAATGTCTTGGAAGTGTACCATAGGGGCAAAAAGATCATCAAGGATGAAAAAGTTGAGATCCGCCCATGTGATCCTCAGCTCAAAAATACAGTACATCTTCTGGGATTCAGGGAATCTGATCTCTGCCTTCCGTGGAGAGAAGGAAAGGTACATATCCTTAAGATGCTGGAAGGACAGATCGTAACAGAAGATGTCCAGGAGGAAGTTGGCTATACAGAAGAAAAGGGCCGGAAAGTATTTAAACCGGATGGAACCTATCAGAAGATCGCAGCAGTCGAACGTCACAAAAACACCGGCAAGATCGGCGTGGGAATTGTCAAAGGATTCGGGCTTCGCGGTGGTGCGATCGCATCGAGCGTGTCCCACGATTCACACAATCTGATCGTGATCGGCGACAATGATCATGACATGTATCTGGCAGTTCAGGAACTTCTCCGCACGCAGGGCGGCTATACCCTGGTTGAAAACGGACAGGTATTCGACACTCTGCCGCTCCCGATCATGGGACTTATGAGTGATGCCGGATATGAGAAGGTAAATGAGAAGCTAGCACGCATGATACCAAAGGCACATGAGATGGGAATCCCGGAGGGCTTTGACCCGTTTATTACTCTGTCATTTATGGCACTTCCGGTCATTCCGGAGATCAGGATCACGCCAAGAGGTGTATATCTGACCCAGGAAGACCGTATGATCCAGAGCCCATTTGACCGTTGAACCAAAGATTTACAAGATAACAAAAAGGCAAGGTAGAGAAATCTACTTTGCCTTTTCGAGCGTAAAGATAAATTCTGTTCCGACGCCCTCGGTGCTGATCACATTGATGTGCTGCCCGTGAGCGGAAATGATCTCTTTGACGATCGCCAGTCCGAGACCGGTGCCTTTCTGGTCTTTGCCGCGGGAGCGGTCGATCTTATAGAAACGTTCCCAGATCTTGTTGATGCTGGATTTCGGGATCCCGATGCCATGGTCCTTGACGGAAACAAAGATCTTGTCGTTTTTCTCCGTCGTTTCGATCGTGATCGTGGAATGATCCGGGCTGAACTTGATCGCGTTGCTGAGAAGATTATACAGTACCTGCTGGATCTGTTCGATGTCTGCACGGGCATAGAGTTCCTTGCCTGATAAGACCAGTTCCAGAAGGATCTGCCGCGTCGTGCAGGTACCCTCAAAAGAAGCAGCAGTGCTTTTGATGACCTGGTTGATATCGAACGACTGGATGTTGAGCATACGCTTCTGGATGTCCAGTTCGTTGAGTGTCAGAAGTCCGCGGGTAAGTTTTTCCAGACGCTCTGCCTCGTAGGAGATGATCTTGAGGTATTTTTCCTGCATCTCAACCGGGATGGTGCCGTCGATCATAGCCTCCACATAACCTTTGATCGAAGTCAGAGGAGAGCGGAAATCATGCGAGATGTTTGAAATAAACTGACGCTGATATTCGCCGTTCCGGTTGAGCTTGTCTGCCATGTAGTTTAAGTTTTTGGCAAGGTAGCCGAGTTCATTTTCGGAGTCGACCGGGATCTGATAGGACAGATTTCCGTTTGCAAATTCGGAGGCTCCCTTTGTGATCTCATGGAGCGGTTTCCGTACATGGAAACTATAAAAGATAAACAATACAGCGACCAGCAGATAAGTGACCACAAACAGAAGCTGGATGATCCAGAGCAGGCTGCTGCGGCTCTGGTACAGGTCACTCATCAGATAGTGGATCGCCACATAACCGCGGGTGTTGAGGTTTTCTGTGATCGGTGCGATCGTGCTCAGCCGCGTTTCTGAAAAATATCCATAAAAGTCCCCGATCTGATAATAGTTGCTGCCCCAGGAGGCCGGATTAAATCCCTCCAGATCAATGGGATTGTCCGGTGAAATATCCTTGCGTGTGCTTAAGATGATCTGTCCGTTACTGTTGATGATCCAGATGATCGTATCCGGATAGTTGGTTGCCAGAGACAGATTGCTGCGGATAGATTCCATGTTGGCAGAAGTGATGTTATGACTGACAAGATCACTTTCTGCGATACGATGGGCTGTCTGGTATATGTCCGAAGTAATGGACTTTTCGAGTCTTGCCTCGAGCATATGGGAGCCTGCAAAGGTTACCAGGAAAAATCCCAGAATGCCAAGCAGGATATAGGCAACAAGAAACATGGAGGTCAGTCGTTTTTTCATTTGTTTTTGACCTCAAACTTGTATCCTATGCCCCAGACAGTTGCGAGGCTCCACTGCGGGTGGTCTTTGATCTTCTCACGAAGACGCTTGATATGAACGTCAACGGTACGGGTATCGCCGATGTATTCATAGCCCCAGATATGGTCGAGAAGCTGCTCTCTGGTAAACACCTGGTTCGGGGATGCTGCGAGGAAATAGAGAAGTTCCAGTTCCTTCGGCGGCATATCGACATGATTTCCCATATAAGTGACAGAATAGTTGGTTAGATTGATCATGAGATCCGGGTAGCTGACACATTTTTCTGACGGGTTTGCCGCTGGCTGTTTGACCTTGAAACGGCGCAGGACTGCGCGAACGCGGGCAACGAGCTCCTTTGTGTCAAATGGTTTGATGATGTAGTCATCTGCACCGAGCTCCAGACCGAGTACCTTATCGAAGGTTTCTCCTTTGGCAGAGAGCATGATGATCGGCACATCAGAAGTATGGCGGATTTCCCGGCAGACCTGATAGCCGTCGATACCTGGCAGCATCAGGTCAAGAAGAATCAGATCCGGCTGGAAGACAGAGAACTCCTTAAGAGCCTGTTCTCCGTCATTTACAATTCTGGTTTCAAAACATTCTTTTGTAAGATATAAAGAAATCAGTTCTGCAATATTGTTGTCATCATCTACGATTAAGATTTTCTGTTTTGTTACCATAGTATTCGCCTTTCCCTATTTCTTGAATTCTACGATCGTTACGCCGGCATCACCTTCGCCGAATTCACCGAGACGGTAGGATTCAACATGTTTCTGGCGTTTGAGATAGTTGTGGACACCTTTTCGCAAGGCACCGGTTCCCTTGCCGTGGACGATGCGGACCGTCTTGAGATGAGCAAGATAAGCATCGTCCAGATATTTGTCGAGTTCTGCGACAGCCTCATCTACAGTTTTGCCGAGAAGATTGATCTCAGTGGAAACGCTGGCAGATTTGGACATACGAATCTTGCCTGCTCCTGTACGGGAGAAGGAAGAGGTGGTGATCACCGGTTCGTCGATCAGTTCCAGGTCGGAAATATGGACTTTGGAACGGATGATGCCCATCTGGACGAACAGATAACCCTTGGAATCCGGGCGGGTGCTGATTGTGCCTTTAAGGTTCATGCTGAGTACCCGTACGGTATCGCCAGGACGTACATCCTTGGCGGTGAGTTCTTTCTTTGGTTTCTTTTTGGTGACAGGCTGTGCCATTTTCTGTTCGGTCTTGTTGAGACGCTTGCGAAGCTGCTGGCGTTCACGCTCAACTGCGGCAGTATCCACGTAATCATTATGGAATTTATGGAAAAGCTTCATCGTCTGATCGGCATAATCCTTGGCTTCCTGGAGAACCTTGTGAGCTTCTTCGTTGGCCTGGCGGATGATGCGGTCTTTCTGTACATCCAGTTTTTCCTGTTTGGATTCAAGCTGTTTCTTAAGGTCTTCGATCTCGAGTTTGTACTGTGCGATCTCAGTGCGCTCGTTCTCGATCGTGATACGGCTTTCTTCGAGAGAAGTCAGCACATCCTCAAAAGATTCATCCTGCTCGTTGATCTGTTCTCTGGCTTTCTCGATGATGGATGCCGGAACACCGAGCTTGGAAGAAATCGCAAATGCATTACTCTTACCCGGGATACCGATCAGAAGACGATAAGTCGGGCTCAGGGTTTCTACATCGAATTCACAGCTTGCATTCTCGACACCGGAGGAAGAGAGCGCAAATACTTTGAGCTCACTGTAATGAGTGGTAGCCATGGTGCGGATCCCTCTGTCATGAAGGTAGGAGAGGATGGAGATCGCAAGTGCGGCACCCTCTGTCGGGTCCGTTCCGGAACAGAGCTCATCAAACAGAACGAGGGAATGCTGATCTGCTTTTTCGAGGAAGGAAACGATATTTGTCATATGGGAGGAGAAAGTACTTAAGGACTGCTCAATACTCTGTTCATCTCCGATATCTGCGTATACCTCATGAAAAAGAGCCAGTTCACTGCGGTCCAGAGTCGGGATATGAAGCCCGGACTGTCCCATCAGGGTAAGAAGCCCGACTGTCTTGAGGGATACGGTCTTACCGCCGGTGTTTGGACCGGTGATGACAAGAAGATCAAAGGTATCGCCGAGACGGATATCGATCGGGACAACTTTTTTCTTGTTGATCAGCGGGTGGCGGGCTTTCTTGAGGTTGATGCGTCCTTCGTCGTTAAAGATCGGTTCACTTGCATTCATCTCCATGGCAAGAGCAGCTCTTGCAAAAATAAAGTCAAGCTGTACCATGATCTCAAGATTGAGGGAGATAGCCTCACGTTCTGCTGCGATTTGTACGCTGAGGTCAGCGAGGATGACTTCAATCTCCTTCTGTTCCTGAAGCTCAAGTTCACGCATGTCGTTGTTCAGTTTTACAACAGACATTGGTTCGATAAAAAGTGTGGAACCGGTGGAAGACTGGTCGTGGATCATACCAGGCACCTGTCCCTTATATTCAGCTTTGACAGGGACACAGTATCTGCCGTTTCTCATGGTGATGACAGCATCCTGAAGGTAAGTCCTTGCACCGCCGTTTACCAGTCCGGAAAGCTGAGAGTGGATCCGGTCATTGGTCACTTTCATGCTGCGTCTGATCTGGCGCAGGTTCGGGCTTGCATCGTCACTGATCTCATCTTCGGAAAGGATACAGCGGCGGATCTCCGTAGAGAGCGGTGTGAGAGGGGAAAGTCCCTCAAACATATGGTCAAGAGAATCCTCCGGTGTATCAGCACGGTCCCGGCGGGAGTAGGCTTTGACACGGGAAGTATTCTCAAGAAGGTTACAGACGGCCAGGATCTCCAGGATACCAAGAGAACTTCCGATCTCAAGACGTTTCAGAGAGCCACGGATGTCCTTGACATTTCCAAAGGAGATGCCGCCCTTCTGAAAAAGGCGTGTCAGTGCATCGCGTGTCTGTACCTGCATGGTACGGATTACTTCAAGGTCAGTGGATGGCTCCAGAGTTCGGCAGAGATGCTTGCCCATACCGGAAGATGCCTTTTCGGTAAGTTTCTCTATGATTTTGGGATATTCCAGTGCATTTAATGCTTTTTGATTCATAATAGTTCCTCGTTATTTATAATAATTCTTTTATTCCTTTCTATTCTACATGATTTCCACTGGAATGAAAAGACAAATGTTCGATTTGTTATGAATGGGGCAGTAAAAATAAGGCATTATGACGGAAAAACATGATAAAAATTAGACGGATTTTATTCATAAAAAATTCATAACTTCCTGCTAAAATAAACACGAATTGTCAGGTTTGAATTATAGGAGAAAAAGCTATATGCGGAATGATAAGAAAGCATCTTCGGAGAATTATTCTTTTATAAAAGAGACGATCAAAGAGCAGCCGACGGACAGGAAACGACTGGCGGGGAAATTTCTGACGGCAGCAGTCTGCGGTGTGATCTTTGGCGCCTGTGCAGCGGGTACGATGGCACTGATCGTTCCGAAGGCACTGGAGAGATTTGGAACTGCCCCGGATCAGAAAGCAGTTGTCACTCTGACACCATCTGTAAAGGCAGAGCAGGTAACGCCGACACCGGAAGCAACAGAGCAGGAGAAAACATCGGCTTCCACCGCCTGGCAGAACGACCTGTCAGATGGGATGAGCCAGATCGCGGAGGAACCGCGCAGGGCACTTGTGCGGATATCGGCAGCAGGAGAGGATTCTGACCTTCTGGATGATTCCTTTCTGGAATACGGAGATGAGGAGGGATTTGTTTTTCTCAAAAATTCCGAAGCTTTTTATATATTGACAGTTTCAGACCAGATGCAGGAAGCAGATAAATTTACGGTCACATTTTCGGATGGAACCGTGACCGATGGGATTCTGTGCAAGAAGGATCTCAGGACAGGATTTTTTGTGATAAAGGTCCCTTTTACGTCTGTGGATGAGGAGACGCAGGAGAAAATCCCGGCAGCGCCGCTGGTGACAGCAGATGATATGAAGCAGACAGAGTCCGTTATTGCGATCGGCAGTCCGTCAGGTGATTATGATTCTCTTATGGGAGGAACGATAACGTCTGTGACAGGTACACTTAAGGTTGCTGATGAGGAGTATGGAATGCTCACGACAGATATGGTCGGCAGTGAGGAAGGCGGAGGGATTTTATTAAACTCTTCCGGTGAAGTTGCAGGAATCATCTGGAATCAGGAAGAAGACCGTACCAATGTGATCCGTGCGGTGGAGACAGCACAGCTTCGGCCGCTTCTTGAGAGCATGGCAAATGGAGAAGATATCTGTTACATAGGGATCATGGGAGCGACGATCTCATCCTACCAGTCTGAGAATCTGGATGTTCCGCGGGGCGTTTATGTGGATGCAGTGGATGAGGATTCTCCGGCAATGACAGCAGGGATCCAGAACGGAGACATCCTGCATGCCTTGGACGGGCAGGAAGTACAGTCGATGGAAGAATATGCGTCTGTACTCCAGGGGCTGAATAAGGGAACACGCACGACAGTCAATGTATACCGCAAGAATCCATTCGGCGAATACGAAGATGTACAACTGAAAGTTACAATAAAGGAAAAATAGAAAGGCAAGAGTATCATGCGTTTTATAAACGAATTACACGAAGGAGACAGACTCAACGGGATCTATCTCTGTAAACAGAAACAGGCAGCAACAACAAAGAACGGCAAACCATACGAAAACGTGATTCTTCAGGACAAGACAGGCATGCTGGACGGCAAAATCTGGGACCCGAATTCACTTGGGATCGATGATTTTGACGCACTGGATTATATTGAAGTTGTCGGAGATGTGACAACTTTTGCAGGTGCCATGCAGTTAAATATCAAGAGAGTCCGCAAGGCACATGAAGGAGAATACAACCCGGCAGATTATCTTCCAGTCAGCGAGAACAGCACAGACGATATGTACGGACAGATCATTGGCATGATCAAGAGCGTGAAGAACGAATACCTGTCCGCACTTCTGAATAAACTTTTTGTAGAAGACAAGGAATTCCTGAAATCTTTCCAGGAGCATTCCGCGGCAAAGACCGTGCATCATGGTTTTATCGGAGGACTGATGGAGCACACCTTAAGCGTTACAAAGCTCTGTGACTATATGGCAAATGCTTATCCGCTTCTCAAGAGAGACCTTCTGATCACAGCATCGCTGCTTCATGATGTCGGCAAGACAAAGGAACTTTCTTCCTTCCCGATGAATGATTATACAGATGAAGGACAGCTTCTGGGACATATCATCATCGGTGCCCAGATGGTGCATGATCTGGCAAAAGAGATTCCGGATTTCCCGGAAACACTGGAAAATCAGCTGGTACACTGCATCCTGGCACATCACGGCGAACTGGAATACGGTTCTCCGAAGAAACCGGCACTTGCAGAGGCAGTAGCACTGAATCTCGCAGACAACACAGATGCCCGCATGGAGACTCTGACAGAGATCTTTGCAGCGGACAAAGGCAAGAAAGAATGGCTTGGATACAACAGGCTTTTTGAATCAAATCTGAGAAGAACAGGAGACGTATGATTCCATGGAATATCGTAAAAATGACATTGTTACGTTAGAAATCGTGGACTGCGGAACAGACGGTGAAGGCATTGGAAAAGCTGATGGCTTCACTGTTTTTGTAAAGGACGCAGTGATTGGAGATATTGTTACAGCCAAGATCATGAAGGCAAAAAAGAACTACGGATACGGACGTCTGATGGAGATCCTGAAACCATCTCCATACCGCGTAGAGTCGGTGTGTCCGTCAGCCCGTCAGTGTGGCGGATGCCAGCTTCAGGCGGTATCTTATGAAGAACAGAAAGTTTTTAAAGAAAAGAAACTCCGCGGTCATCTGGAGCGGATCGGTGGATTCCGCGACCTTCCGATGGAGCCAATGATCGGTATGGACGAGCCTTATCATTATCGAAACAAGGCACAGTTCCCGGTTGGACGGAACAAAGAAGGCAGGATCATCACCGGATTTTATGCAGGACGCACCCATGCGATCATCGAGAACCGTGACTGTGCGCTGGGAATCCCGCAGAACAAGGAAATCCTGGATATTGTGATCGCGCATATGGAGAAGTATGGTATCGCTCCTTACGATGAGATGACAGGCAAGGGACTAGTGCGTCATATTTTTGTGCGTTATGGATTTTTTACAGGGGAGCTAATGGTCTGTCTGATCATCAATGGACAGGATCTTCCGCATCAGAAAGAACTGATCGAGAAATTGCGTGAGATCCCGGGAATGGCCAGCATTTCCCTGAACATCAACAAGAAACGAAGCAACGTGATCCTTGGAGACAAGGTCAAAACAATCTGGGGACAGGAATATATCACAGATAAGATCGGGGATATTTCTTACGAGATCTCACCGCTTTCTTTCTTCCAGGTAAACCCGAAACAGACCTGGAAACTGTATTCTAAGGCACTGGAATATGCAGACCTTCATGGAGAAGAGACCGTCTGGGATCTGTACTGCGGAATCGGAACGATCTCCCTTTTCCTCGCTCAGCAAGCCAAATTCGTCCGAGGCGTAGAAATCGTCCCGGCAGCGATCGATGATGCAAAACGAAATGCACAGATCAACAATATTGAAAACGTGGAATTCTTCGTCGGAAAAGCAGAAGAAGTCCTGCCGAGAGAATACGAGAAAAACGGTGTCTACGCAGACGTGATCGTAGTCGACCCGCCACGCAAAGGCTGCGATGAAATGCTGCTCAAGACCATCCTCAAGATGCAGCCAAAACGTGTCGTCTACGTAAGCTGCGACAGCGCGACACTCGCGCGGGATCTGAGATTTTTGTGCGATAATGGATATGAGTTGAAGAAAGTATGTGGGGTAGATCAATTCCCTCAGACGGTGCATGTGGAGACGGTTGTCTTGCTTTCCAAGGGCGAGGTCGACTCGAAAAAGATTCGGGTTGAGTTCTCTTTGGAAGATATGGATATGTCCGAATTTCAAGATGGGGCAACCTACACCCAGATTAAGGACTATGTGCTGGAGCATAGCGGGTTAAAGGTATCCAACCTGTATATCTCACAAATTAAGCGAAAATGTGGGATTGGGGTTGGTAAGAACTATAATCTGCCGAAGTCCGAGGATTCCAGACAGCCCCAGTGTCCACCGGAAAAAGAGAAAGCAATCCGAGAAGCATTCAAATATTTTGGGATGATCTAACATCCAGCAAAGTGGAGGTTTCTTATGGATAGGTTGATTTCTTGTGAGTTCAACATGGATAATGCCTGTGTGGAACTGAAATTCTTAGATGGCAGTATGATTGCTATTGATACAATAGCCGTGGAGAATGAGGTTGCTGACAATATGTATCAGCGGTCAGAGCTGGACTATCTAATCTACAATGACCCGATTGGATATGCAGACCTTGTTTTGAACGGAAACCCCGAAATTTATCTAAAAACTGTAACTGAATGTAAACCCTTAGATTAAAACTCAGCCCTCTGCCTTTTCATTGGCAGAGGGCCATTTTTTGCTTAACAGTTATTGAGCATCCCTTAATTGCTCTACAACACTGCATTTTGCTGCGTTGTCATACATCATGCAAGGAATCAGCCACCCCAGCAGAAGAAATACCGGAATTGTCAGCAGGACAGGCAGAATGGTGAATCGATACTCAAAGAACCAGAACATACTGCCCAGCATTTTTCCTGCAAGAGGTCCCACCGCCAGCGACAGAATAAAAGCCACCGCTACGGAGGACATTGCGTAAAACAATCCCTCATAGATCAGCATGGTTTTGAGCTGCCGGTTTGTCATTCCTACAGCCTGAAGCACAGCAAATTCACGGCGGCGGGAAAGAATACCAGTCATCATGGCGTTGAAGAAATTTAAGAGTCCCACCAGTCCGATGATAGCACAGAGGATACCACCTATCAGAAGGAACATCTGCCGGAACTGAGCAAACTCAGAGCGAACCGTGGCCTTGCTTTCATACATCAAGGGGGAAAACTCACCGGCAGTGAGCTTCGATAGATATTGCTCTGCTTCGGTCTCGTCAGCTTCGTCTGCTGTGTCGAACAGGTAGAGCATCGGAATGGCCGCACCACCGCTGTCCCTCTGTGCGGTATCCACAGACAAAACTGTCTCATATCCAATACCACCATAACGATAACTCATGGAATACGGAAGCTCTACCAAGGCGCAGACCGTGTACTCTACATCTCTGGCTCCATACAGTTTTTCCTGAAAGTACTCCTCCGGTGTATCTTCGGTGCGGAGTTCCCCGGTGCGGCTGTCGATATATTTCACATCGTCCGCATAGGTGGCGGTGATCGTGTCTCCCACCTTGGGGTAGTATTCAGGATTGGGCAGATTACCGTAGTCATCTAAGGAAACCGCAATGGCAATAGCGTTATTGTTTGGCTCCAGCATAGGAGAAATATCTCCGTCGAACACTTGCAGCTTGTCAAACAGGCTGTTATCCAGAGCCTCGATTCTGGTATCTCCCATCACCATATCGCCCCGGTGCTCCATGCGGCTCATATGGCTGTCCAACTGCTCAGCACTTTCGTACCTTGCATAGTCCTGCCGCAGAGCATCCTCCGTCATCCAAAGATATACGGGTTTTCGCACAGCATATCCCGTGCCGGAAAGACTGGGCTTTGTGTTTGCTGCGATCTCTTCGATCTGTTCCGGCGTGATGAATTCATCTGCCGGGTTGTAACGGAAATAGTCGGGCGTGCTGACGATAAAATCGGCGCAGGTCGTGAAGGATACATACTTCTCCATGCTGAAGCCGCCCACAAAGGCACACAGCGCATTGAACAGCGTCACCGACAGTGCCAGAGACACCACCACCAGCACCGTCTTTTTTTTGTTTCGTCCCAGATTGGCAAAGGCCATCTGATGGAGCTTCGCTCCCCGGGTGCTGCGCTGTTTTTTCTTGGTCTGCATTGCATCCGTATATTTGGTAGCCTCCACCGGAGAAACCCTGGCTGCCATTTTCCCGGGCTTGGAGCAGGACAAAAGCACCGTCAGCAGGGCAAACAGCACGGAGCCAACAAAGATCACAGGCGAAGTGCTGATGGTGGTAATGCCCACCTCCAACTGGGTGGAGCGCAAGACAACAGGTACCAGAACAGCGCCGATGCCGTAGCCCAGCAGCAGCCCTGCCGGAATGCCGATCAGACAAAGCAGAAGTGCCTGCTGGCGAATGATGCGTTTGAGCTGCCGGGGCGTTGTGCCAATGGTTTTCAGAAGTCCATAAAACCGGATATCCCCCGCAACAGAGATCTGGAAAATGTTATAAATGATAAGATACCCGGTAAAAATCACCAGCAGCAAAAAAGCTGCTATGGCGACCATCAGCTCTGGATCGAGCTGCGACTCCAGCTGGGATGAGGTATATCCCCAGTTGACGCCGATCCGGACGCTGTTGGGATCGGTATAGCTGTCCCATGTGTAGCCCAGATCGGTATCCACCTGCTCCATCTGCCCTTGAATGTTTGTGCTGGAGGCCAGCATGACATTCAAATCGGTGCGGAAAGACTGTAACCCTGTTTTCACTGCCTGCGCTTCGATGTCATCTGCGTAATCACGGCTGATGTTGATGTAATGAACAGGCATTAGTTCATCATAGTCCCAATAGCCCACCAGCGTAAAGGTATCTGTTACAGTAAAGGCGGTTTGATCCTTGTCCGTGATGGAATAGGAAATCGTGACCTCTGCGCCCAGTTCCGGCGTCACGCCAAGCAGCTGCAACGCTGCCGTATCCATGGTCACCTCTTTGCCGCTTTCGGGCATCCGTCCGGTAGTAGGGGTGGCATAGCTCCATTTGGTGCAGTTGGCATCCATGTAGCTGATCTCTGCCGGCGTTTTGGAAAAGACACCATCCGCAGTGATGCCGATCACCTTCCGTGCCCCCGCAGACTTTACCTTCGGGTGGGCGGCGATACGTTCCGCCTGCTCGGGGGAAACATCCTTAAAGGTGCCGTGTGCATAGCCGCCTACCTGCCGAAACTGGTAGGTTTCATAGCTGGCGTTCAACGACAAGACAATGGTGAACATGGACGTAAATAGCAGCGTTGTCAGCGCAATGGCAAAAATGGCGATCAGATTGCGGCGGCGGTTCGCATAAAGAGATTTTAAGCTGAGCTTCCGAATACATTTTCTGTTTTTGACATTCATCGTAGCCACCTCCCGTTAGTTCTGGGAGACGATCCGACCATCTTCGATACGGATAATGCGGTCTGCCATCTGCGCAATTTCTTCGTTGTGAGTGATCATTACGATTGTCTGGGCGAACTTTTGACTGGTGACTTTCAAAAGGCTCAATACATCCTGGCTGGTTTTGGAATCCAGATTGCCGGTGGGTTCATCTGCCAGAATGATAGCGGGTGCTGCCGCCAGCGCACGGGCAATGGCTACTCGCTGCTGTTGACCGCCTGAGAGCTGATTGGGCAGCGCATCCAGACGATCATCCAGCCCAAGTGTCTGTACAATCTGCTGTACGAAATCCTTATTGACCTTGCCACCGTCCAGCTCAATGGGTAGAACAATATTTTCATACACATTCAGCACCGGAACAAGATTATATGCTTGGAATACAAAGCCGATTTTCCTGCGGCGGAAGATGGTCAGCGCTTCCTCCTTCAGGGAGAAAATATCCTGTCCGTCCACCATAACCGTGCCGCTTGTAGGGCGATCCAGCCCGCCCAGCATGTGCAGCAGCGTGGATTTGCCGGAGCCGGATGTGCCGACAATTGCAACAAATTCGCCCTTCTTTACACTTAAATCAACTCCATCCAACGCATGAACTGCGTTATTGCCGGAGCCATAAATCTTTTTCAGGTTTTTTGCCTGTAAAACTTCCATAAATGAGTACCTCCATGAAAAAATCTGTATATATGAAAGGAAATGATCCTTTGATACATACAGATTATCGCATAGGAATCTTTCCACATTCTTTCCGGCGGAAAATGAAATCTAACAGTTTTGATAGAATTGTTGTTATTTCGGCAGAAATATGGAAAACGTACTTCCTTTTCCCGGAACGGAAGCAACCTTGATATAACCGCCCTCGCCGGATATGATCTGTCGGGCAAGATATAAGCCGATGCCGACCCCTTCTTGTTTCTGCACACTATTTGAGCGGTAAAAGCGAGCAAATATCTTCGCTTGCTCATTTTCCGGTATGCCTGAACCGGTATCCGATATATCGATCCTTGCAAACATTTCGTAACTTACGGCAGAAATCCTGATTGTGCCATGCTCTGTATATTTGATGGCGTTGTCTACGATATTAGCCAGCGCTTCCGCTGTCCATTTGAAGTCGAATACAGCAAAAGCATCTGTATCCTGCATTTGCAAAGACAATCCTTTTTCAGAAGCCTTGGCAGTATATTGTTCTACCACACTTTCAAGCAGCGGCTGCAGCGCTGCTTGCTGAGGGGAGAGTGAAATGATCCCGTTTTCCAGTCTGGAAAGCTTTACGAGAGAATCGATCAAAAATCGCAGCTTTTCCGATTGTTTGTACAGCGCCTCCACATTTGCCTTCGCCGATGCAGGCATAGTTTCCTCCTTCAGAAGCTCGCTGTATAACAGCAGGTTTGCAATCGGCGTTTTTGTCTGGTGCGAGATGTCCGCAATCAAGGTTTTGATTTTGTCTTTTTCCTGCGCTACATTTCGAGAAGATGCTTCTGCTGCGGAAAGATAGTGTGCAAACTTTGTTTCCAAAGCAGACAGCCGGCTTTCATCAAAATTGGTTTCAGAAAAGGAGCCGGTCATGGCAGCGTCCAGCATCCTTTCGATTTCTTCCATCGTTTTTCTGGTCTTTCTCCGCTCCCATAACACAACAGCTGCCGCCGCCAGAAAACACAGCAGTATGATCACAATACCGGTTTTATTCATCTTTTGTCACCCAGCTATAACCGATTCCATAGACGGTTTTAATGTATTTCTGTGCACCAAGCTTATCCCTCAGACGCTTGATCGTAACAGACAAAGCATTTTCATCCACATATTCTGCGCCATCTGTCCAGATCCGGTCGACAAGGTCTCCACGGGTCATGGTTCGACCACGATTTTCAACAAGCAGACGCAGTAATTTTTGTTCTGTTTTGCTCAATTCCACTTTTGAATCTCCCACATAAAAGATCATAGCCTCAAAGTCAAAGTGAAATAGATCCATATGGAACGGCGCATTTTTATGGTTTGACGCTTGCTTTCGCAGTTGGGTATTCACCCTTGCCCGCAAAACCGAAAGAGAAAAGGGCTTGGTAATGTAATCATCAGCGCCCCTCTCCAGTCCGTCTACGATGTCCAGATCGGTGTCATTGGCAGTCAGCAGAATAACAGGAATATAGGGTGTGTTTTCCTTGACCTCCCGGAGCAACTCGAGCCCGCTGCCATCCGGCAGATTGATATCCAGCAGGATCAGGGATACACCGCCGCAAAGAAGCTGTTCCTTCGCCGCTTTTAGGTCTTGGCAGGAAATGATCTGACGGTCATCTGCTTTCAGTGCTTTACTTAAACCCTGATTCAACCCTATATCATCTTCAATAATCAATAATTGTTCCATGTATCTCACTCCCTCGTTATTCAAAGGCCACCATTATTTCCTTGGGTAATTTTTCGTTCTCACAGTTCAGAAGATAGGCGATTGCTCTGCTTGCAAATTTGTTTGTTTTCACTGTATCCCAATCGGCAAGCAAAATGACCTCTGCCTTGCCGTTCTCAAAATCTAATGATATTTCGCCCCATTCGCCGTCGCAGTCTGCCTGATATTCGTAGATTGCGGCGGCGATTTTCTTTTTTCGCTTAATCTTGGATTTCTGTTTTAGCCGGACTGCATGGATTGCGCCCTCGGCAACCAACAATTCCGTCAACTTGTCCACTGCTTTTCGGTAGGCTCGTTCTGCACCGCTGGCTGTACTGCCCTCAAACATAACCGCCAGTTCTTCAAAGGTGGGGCGGTCTTTCCATGAGCTGACACGCCCACAGGTCATGCAAATTGCTAACCGTTTTTCGAGCAAGGTCTGTTCCCGGTAATTCAGTTTCTCAAATGCCCGCTGCACCTTTTCTGCCTGTATGCCGTTCCAGAGGATATCGGTATAGTTCCAGCTATCGTCAAGGGCTACATCCTCGCCTGTTTCTTCGCCGTCCTCGTCTGTGACATAGAAAGGCTGCTGATTGCGGATTCCACGGACAACTTTCAGATATTCTTCCGCAAGGGCAAGATCGCAGTTGTATTTCTTGGAAAATTCGTTGACCGCATCCTTGGTATTGTGGTACAGCCAAGCCATTGACCGCACCATTTTGTAATTGGTCAGAGAGGACACCGACCATTTTTCTTCGCCCATGCGAAAACGGAGCATAGCATCCCGGATGAACGGGAAAATGTATGTAGCATACTCTGCACCCTTGGCAGGGTCATAGTCCATCAGCTTTTGAAGCATTTGCTCCCGGCAGGAGAGCTTTATATCTATAAATCGGTCTGTGTCGTACAGATCGCCGCCATCCATGCCGAGAAAGGATTTGATACGCTTGTTGAGTTGCGGCTCGTAGTGATGTAGGAAAAACGAAAAATAAAGCAAATTCTTTTCCTGCAAGGCAGACAGGATATATTCATTCAGACTATCTACCTTGGGCGGCTCCGGTTCCAGTTGGAAGATGCGCTCTGCCACATAGGGAATGATGCTATCGCCGTGCGGATTGACATGGTGTTTCGGTATGTATCCGGTCATATTCCATGTAAAATCATTCAGCATAGCGCACCTCCTTCCGGTTTACCATATCAGCATTTAGAACTTTCTTTGCAAATACACCATATCCACCAACTGTACACCACCTTCATATATTGGGTGGTCATAATTGTCTGTAAAGAAATTTGGTATTATGTGAGAAAGGACAAAACCACATTTTTCATAGAATGGTATTGTCAGTGGACTATCGCCCGTTCCAACTTGCAGAACAGCATATTGTCCGCTGTATTTCTCGATGATAAAGTCAATCAAAGCTTTTGCATAGCCTTTGCCTTGATGTTCTGGAACTGTTGCAATGTTCTTAATTTCAAGCACACCATTTCTTTCGCCGGTTATGACACATTCGCTTTTAACTCCATTATCATCGAGGATATACATCCTGCCATTATCAAGATAGCGATCTACCATGTTTTCCTGCTCATCAGCCAATAACAGCAAATCCAGATATTCCTTTTTGTTTTCTGTAACTTCAATAATTTTCATTGTTTATACCTATAAGTTATTTTTATTCAATGCTTCTTTCTTCAAAGCCGCCTGTCCCATCTCTTTTTCGTAATCTCCCTTGGCATAGTCTACATTGCTCAATGCCCGGAGCATCTTATCTTTTGCCAGCTTCTTCATAACCTCCGCAAGATCAGCGTCCAGAGTACCACGCTTCACATAGCGGTTTATGGTATTCAGCCGCTTCTCATAAATCTGTTTCACCGGATGATCGTCCGCAAGCTCCCGTTGTTCTCTGCCTTTTAGGTTGCCGATCTGCCGACAGGTGCGGTGCAGCTTGTCCCCCGGTGCATATCCGCCGCAGTATTTGGTGTGCCTTGCGTTGGTGGTCAGAAACCACTTTCCGCAGATTTTGCATTTCTTCGGTGCATGACCAACACACAGGCCCTCAAAGAGATCAGACCGGAACATCCCCACAAAGGATACATAGTGCATCCGCTTGACCAGCTTCGCAACTTTTTCGCCGGGACGGATGACGGATACATACTGAACGGAATTGTTCAGGGTAGACATCCAGGTATTGCCCTCCGTGATGGAAAACTCCGGCGGGAAATAATTGCCGAACATTCTGGCAAAGCCCTCTGCGGTGCGGTCAGCTTCGTTGCCGTCTGATTTTTCTGCAAAATCAAGCATGGCCGTTTGGTATTCCCCAAGGGAGTAGGCCAGATGCCCGCATACAGCGGTATAGCGCTGGAGCGTGATTGCTTCGGCATAGTTCTGGATTTCTTCAAATTGCAAAGAATTGGTTGCGGCTTTTGTGGCAAACTCCACATATTTCAAGGCATTTTCGGCAGTAAAAACCCTTTCTATCCGTTCTCTGTGCTTTGGTATGTCCATATAAGAGAACGGCGGGGTTTCGCTGAGAGTATCCAGCATCGCCAGAGTAGCTCCCCTTGCCATAGGACAGAGTGCAGAAGCGTCCTGTCCGGCGTTTAATGTTCCGAGCAGCAGATTGATTTTCTCGCATTGCTCGTTCGCCTTTGCAATGGTATCCGCAGGGACATTCAGTGCATCACAGGCAAGCGTACCGACAGGAAATGTTTTGCCCTCATATATGACCGTATCCTGCCAAAAATCCAAAGTCATCAATTCTTGGTTCATGCTTGCCCTCCTGTCCTGTTTTTCCATTTTTCTAATTATATCATGTAAATGTGAAGAAATCTACGTCCTCAGATAAGTTGTCCTGTTTTTTGAAACAGGATTGTCCTGTCATTAGCCTGTTTTTTGAAAAATTCGGCATAACCATAATAGAAGGAGCGAAGCACCTGCCAATCACGGCGGGTGCTTCGTGCTTTCCAGAATATTATGAACGGAGGTTTTTCTATGACCATCTATGAAACCATCAAGGCGGCAATCAGCATCAAGCAAGCCGCCGAACACTATGGGCTGAAAGTGAGCCACAACGGAATGACTTGCTGCCCGTTCCACCACGACCGGCATCCGAGCTTGAAGCTGAATAAGGACTATTTCTTCTGTTTCGGCTGTGGAGCAAAGGGAGATGTGATCGACCTTATGGCAAGGCTGTTCAATATGAGCAGCTATGAGACAGCGCAAAAGCTGGCTTCGGACTTCGGGCTTAACCCGAAACCGCCCACTGCCGCAGCTATGGCCAAGCTCAAACGTCCCTATATCCGTCAGTTCCGGGAGGATGAAATGCTGTGCTTCCGGGTGCTGACGGATTATCTGCATCTGCTGGAAGATTGGAAAGTACGATACGCACCCAAGACACCGGAAAATGCTCTGGATGATCGTTTTGTGGAAGCTTGCCAGATGCACTGCCATATCGAATATATGGCAGACGTGCTGACCGTGGGCGATTTGGAAGAACGGGTTGCTGTGGTGGACAAGCTGATGAAGGAGGGCAAGATTGCTTTTCTGCAAGAGTACACCGCACGAAAGAAGAAGGAGGTGGCGTACCATGGCGAAGAACCGAAAAACGCCTGATATGAACTTGCCCATGTGGTTTGATGGGCAGAACATCAACGAAGCTCTGTTTTGTGAAGAATTTCTGCATGAGCGCAGAATCATCTTTGCAGACGGAGCTTTTTTCACGCCCGATGGTAGAGTGACGGACGATCTCCCATTGCGTGGGGAGATTTACGACAAGCTGAAATTCTGTGCTGCGAACAATATCCCACGGAAGATCACCAACATTCTGGAAGTGCTGAAACTGGAAGCACAAGTGCCGGACTTTCCGCCGGAGCAGGATCGCATTCATGTGTCCAACGGTACGCTGCTGCTGAACGGAACATTTACCGAGGGCAGACCGGCTATCGTGCGAAGTCGTCTGCCTGTTGCTTACAATCTCGATGCTACTGCGCCGGTGATCTGGCTGAACTTTCTGGATGGGCTGCTCCATGCGGAGGACATCCCCACTTTGCAGGAGTTCATTGGCTACTGTCTGATTCCCTCCAACAAGGGACAGCGCATGATGGTGATTAAGGGGAACGGCGGCGAGGGCAAATCCCAAATCGGAGCTGCGCTTTCTGCTATCTTTGGCACGAATATGAAAGACGGCAGCATCGGCAAGATTTCTGAAAACCGCTTCGCCCGTGCCGATCTGGAACACATCCTGCTGTGCGTGGATGATGATATGCGGATGGAAGCTCTGCGCCAGACCAACTATGTAAAATCCATCGTGACAGCACAGGGCAAGATGGATTTGGAACGTAAAGGCAAGCAGAGTTATCAGGGCTGGATGTTCGCCCGGCTGCTGGCATTCAGTAACGGTGATCTGCAAGCCCTGTATGACCGCAGTGACGGATTTTATCGCAGACAGCTTGTGCTGACTACCAAGGAAAAGCCGGTGGACAGAGCTGACGATCCTGACCTTGCAGAGAAGATGAAAGCTGAAGCCGAGGGTATCTTCCTATGGGCATTTGAAGGCTTACAGCGGCTTGTTGCCAACAACTTTAAGTTTACGGAGAGTGACCGTATCCGGGAAAACCGGGAAGCGGTCAAGCGTGACAACAACAATATCTTTGATTTCATGGATTCCGAGGGATATATCCGGCGTAAAGCGGATGCGTCCATCAGCTCCAAGGATTTCTATGAAATCTATCGGATGTGGTGCGAAGAAAATTCCCTTGCACCGCTGAAAGCCCGCAGCTTCAGCGACGCCATGATTGCCAATGCCAAGAAATTCAATCTGGAGCATTGCAACAACATCACCAACTCTGCCGGACGACGGGTGTGGGGATTCATGGGCGTGGAAGCCATTGCACGACCTCATATAAATGGGTTTTACGGAAATTCGCCGTGTACGTACGTACCGGAGGACATTCCGGAGGAATGGCGGCAGGTCGAGTAAATCCCATTGGCTGGTACGTATGTACGCAGCAAAAGAGCGTGAAACGCTTGTGATAGAAACAGCTCATTTCCTTTATTTGGGCTGTTTCTATTGCAGTGAAAGATTTGATTTTCACTGCCGCCGGGATGGGTGGTGTTTCGCAAAACAGCAGCTATCCGGGCTGAACAACAGAAAACGATGCAGACAGTTTTCGGGCAGTTCAGCAGAGGTCACCGCAGTGACCGCATTCCCCCTCGGGAGAGCCCTCGGAGAGCCCACGGCACTTTGCAGCCAGTATGGATGAAAGTGTCATAGTGGGTTATTACACTTTGAAAAAGTGCCTCTCCGTAGTTCTCCGCTGTCTGCAAATCTCAAAGAAAGGAAACGCCAATGGCAAGAAACGATGGAATAGACCGTACCGTAGCCAGAAATCAGGACTTGGGAAACCCGGCAGATGTGGCAAAGGTACAGGAACACAATGAGCGTGAAAAGGACAGCTACAGCAATCAGGACATCGTGCCGGAACGCACTTCTCTGAACGTCCATTTCAAAGCACCCACGGACGATTATGTAAAAATGTTTGAGCAGATGGAACAAGACGGCGTGATCTCCACCAGAGGTCTGAAACCGGATGCCGTCAAATACGGTGAGTTGGCATTTGATGTGAATTCCGCTTATTTCTACAATCATGGCGGCTATGAATTTGCGAAACAGTTTTATGCCGATGCCTACAAAGCTGCTGCGGAGATCGTAGGTGGTGAGCAGTATATCCTCTCCGCTGTGATGCACGCCGATGAGCGCAACCGAGCAATGTCCGAAGCTTTGGGCGAAAATGTGTACCACTACCACCTTCATGTGGTTTATATCCCGGTGGTGGAAAAGCAGATACTTTGGTCGAAGCGATGCAAGGATGAAGCCCTCCGGGGAACCGTTAAGGAGGTCATCACACAGGTCAGCCGCAGTAAGAAATGGGAGTCCAAGCCGGTGCTTGACGAGGACGGTAATCCAATGTTGAACGCAAGAGGAAAAAAGATTTTGAAGTCATCCTACAGTGTGTTGCAGGATGACTTTTTTCATTTCATGCGAGTTGCCGGATATACCGATCTGGAGCGTGGAGAACGTGGAAGCACCGAGGAACATCTGACTGTGACCCAGTTCAAGGTGCAGGCAGAACAGCAGCGGCTGGAAACTGTGGCCGGGCAGGTAGCACAGGCAGAGCAGAGTTTGGAGGATGCCAAAGCTGCCACAGCAAAACAGAAAAAGAAACTGGAAGCGCTGCAAAAGGAAACCAAGACGGCAAAGACTCTTGCACTGACGGTGCAGGATATTGAAGCGATGGGCAAGAAGGCCATATTCGGAAACAATATCACTCTGACACCGGATGAATGCCGCACACTCAAAGATTATGCTGTCAGTAGCTTTGCGGAAAAGGCAGAGAAGATCAAGTACAAGCAGAAATTCGAGCAAGCGGAGAAAAGTGCAAAAACATGGAAGCAGCGGTACGATGCGCTGCATGAACAATATCAAGAGCTGAAAAAGAAAGCCCAGCCCTTCTTGGATGCACTGGAAATCGCATCCGAAAGGGTTCGGGCTTTTCTTGATGTTGTCCTCAGCAAAGGAAAAGAAACGCAGGAGCACGAACACACTGCACGGAAGCGTGGACAGGATATGGAACTTTGATGGAGGAATCGCCTATTGAAGAAATATTATGAGGAAGCGAAATATAATGCGGCATTTGACCGCTGTGTGGATGTTATGAGCCAGATGCTCCAGAAATATGGACATCAGGTTTTGGATAAATTGGAACAGGACGCTCCGCAGGAAGTGGAGCATTCCGAGAAAAGTAATCAAGCGCAGCCTTTGACGGATAAGGCTGCGTAAAAATTTACAATTTACACGTTGCGTACTTGTTGCGGATATGCTATAATATGTACGCAACGTGTATTTTTGCTTTTAGGGAGATAGGCAGATGGATTGTAAAAACAGAATTATAAAGTTGCGGGAAAGCACGGGATTAAACCGGAAGGACTTTTGCAAGTTGGTTCATATACCATACCGGACGATGACCGAGTGGGAATTGGACAACCGCCATGCACCGGATTATGTGCTGTGGCTTTTGGAGTATTATATCCGTAACGAAGGACTTGTGGTAAAAGAAATGAACGAAGGAGGTGGCGATTCTGAAAAAGAAACAACTTAAATGTTATCTATATACGAGAGTGTCCACCTCCATGCAGGTTGACGGGTACAGCTTGGATGCCCAACGTGACAAGCTGCGGAAGTATGCGGCATACGAGGATATGATCGTTGCCGGGGAGTATTCTGACGAAGGATTTTCCGGCAAGAACATCCAAGGGCGGCAGGAGTTTCAACGGATGCTGAATGACATCCAGGACGGCAAAGATGATGTTTCTTATGTGCTGGTCTTTAAGCTGTCCCGATTTGGCAGAAATGCGGCGGATGTTCTGAACTCTTTGCAACTCATGCAGGATTTCGGTGTCAATCTGATCTGCGTGGAGGATGGCATTGACAGCTCCAAGGATGCAGGAAAGCTGATGATCTCTGTGCTGTCTGCGGTGGCAGAGATTGAGCGAGAAAATATCCGCACACAGACAATGGCAGGACGTGAGCAAAAGGCTCGTGAGGGCAAATGGAACGGCGGTTTCGCTCCATATGGATACAAACTGGAAAATGGAAACCTTGTCATTGCAGAGGATGAAGTTGAGGTGATCCGGGTCATTTATGACCGCTACATCCATACCAACGAGGGCGTTGCCGGAGTAGCCAAATATCTGAACCGCAACGGTTTTATCAAGAAGCTGCGGCAGAATAACACCATTCCCGGATTTTCAAGGAACTTTGTGCAGGACGTACTGGACAATCCCGTTTATATGGGTAAAATTGCTTACGGCAGACGGAGAACCGAAAAGAAACAGGGTACAAGAAATGAGATGCACGTGGTCGAGCAGTCGGAGTTCCCTGTTTACGATGGGCAGCACGAAGCCATTATTTCCGAAGAAGATTGGTATCTGGCACAGGAGAAGCGCAAGATCAATTCCTTTAAGCGGGAAAAGGTCAACAATCCAGATCACGCCCACATCCTGTCCGGTATCTTGAAATGCCCATGCTGTGGCAAGAGTATGTACGGCAATATCGCCAAGGCACACAGCAAGGACAAGAAAACACGGTATTATTACTACTGCAAAAATACGGTTACGCCTACCGGACATGAGTGCAGCTTCCGGTTGAATATCGAGCAGACAGAGATCAACAAATTTGTGGCGAAGGTTATCTCCGCTATGGTCAATAATCCACGGTTTGTAGAAGCGATTCAGGCGAAAATCGGAACAGCAGTTGATACAGAAGATATGGAAAAGCAGATAGCTGTCCTACAAGGGCGGCTAAAGCAAGCCTTTGGAACGAAAAGCCGCTTGGAGCGTCAGATGGATACCTTGGACATCAACGATGCCCACTATGACAGAAAAATTTTGGACTTGCAGCGCCGCTATGATGAGCAGTATGATACCATAGAGGAAATTGAAGTTCAGATTGGCGAATTGCAAAGTCAGATCCGCAGCATTCAGCAGGAGAAGATTTCCGGTGACAATATCTATCGCTTGTTGCTGGCATTTGATGAAGTCTACCATTCCGCAACGGAAGCGGAGCAGAAAGAGTTTATGAAGGCCTTTATCGAGCGAATTGAGATGTTCCCGGAGAAAAGGAAAGACGGAAGTTGGATAAAGAAGATTGTATTCAACTTTCCTGTGCCTGTTGATGGTGAGGAAGTGAAAGAACTTCCCTTGGAAACTAAAACAACTGTCGAGACTGCGGTGTTGCTACAAAGGAAAAATATGTAGAAATCCTTGAATTTACGCACTTTGTGGAGTTTTTCAGTTTCAGAAAAATAGGTGAAAATCACAAAGAAAAGAGCCTTGTGAAGAAAGTAACCGTTGTTGTTGCGTTAGACCTCGGGACGGGGAACACAAAGAATCTTGAATATGAAAATGAATAGAGAGCTATCAGATTATTGATAGATTATAGGGATACTTGTCAAAAGCGGGTGTCCCTATTTTTTATAGGGCATTCCAGAAATGGAGTGTCTTTTTTATACCAAAATATTAAAAATTCAGGAGGAAAACGAAAATGACAAACACAGCGTTAAGAGCAGAGAATAGCAATTCTCGCACAATTACTTTCAAGAGCAGGGAACACGAAAAATTTTATGAGGAATATCTGAAAAAATGCAGATATCAGGATGTCTACCATCGGGCTTTGATTTATTGCCTGGGTATCGACAGAGACACAAGAGATAATGTGAATAAAATCTATAATTTTAAAACTGGATGTGTAAAAACGGAATGCCTGCAGGAAGGGTGGCAGACCAGTGGAAGTTTACGAATTGTCCGTATGGCATTTAACCTGTATTGTAATGGAACACCAAGCGTCGGAGATTACGAAGCAGAAGAAGATCAGTTGAAAGAATGTCAGTGTTATACCGTAGAGGATCTGTTTTGCTGTGGATATGCCCGGTATTTCTGGGAAGCTATTAAAATCCGTTATCCAGAGTATTGCTTTTACAAAGACTGGGAGGATATATATGCTGAAAATTAGATTACAGGGTACTTTGAGGGACATTCAATGGTTTCGACGTATTTTGGAAAATCATAAGGAATTGGATGTCCTGGAAGTATCTGATGCTTATGCAAATAAAGGAACAAGTAAATATTTTCGTGTTTATGTAGAAGTAGAAGAAAAACAGTAAATCGGAGGAAGGTATATGTGTAAAGTAATTGCTATTGCAAATCAGAAGGGCGGAGTAGCCAAAACAACGACAACCATCAATCTGGGAGCCGGACTGACAAAGAATGGGAAAAAAGTAGTGCTGGTAGATGCAGATCCGCAGGGACATCTGACAATGGGAATGGGATTTCCCAAAAATCTCAAAGTGACTTTAAAGAGTATGATGGAAAATATCATCATGGGACTGGAGTTTGATCCAAAGGAAGCAGTCTTGCACCATGAAGAAGGGATGGATCTGATTCCGTCCAATAAATTGCTTGCCGGAATGGATATGTCCTTATTTACTGTTGAGGATAGGGAAAAAGTACTGAAAGAGTATCTGGAACTATTGAAAGATGAATATGATTATATTCTGATTGACTGTATGCCATCATTGGGAATGCTGACAATCAATGCGTTGAGTGCAGCGGACAGCGTTCTGATTCCGGTACAGCCACAATATTATGCGGCGGATGGACTTATGGAATTACTGAAAGTGGTAAAAGGAATCCATCAGAGGTTTAATCCGGAATTGCAGATAGAAGGTATTTTGTTCACAATGGATAATTGCCGTTACAATAATGCAAAGAGAAACAAACAGGCAATTAAAACTACATATGGAAATGACATTAAGATTTTTGAGCAGACGATTCCGAGAACGGAAAGTCTTGCAGAAACAGCATCTGAAGGTGTAAGTATATTTGCTTATGATGGAAAAAGCAAAGGGGCAGACAGTTACAGAGAACTGGTTCAGGAGGTGTTGAAACATGCGTAGACCGAAAAAAGAGATTCAGCTTACCTCTTATGATGAGTTACTGGGATTAGAAGAATCACCGGAAAAGAGTATGAACCAGGTTGTGGAAATAGAACTGGAAAAGCTCTATCCTTTCAAAAATCATCCATTTCATGTAAGCGATGATGAAAAAATGGCTGAGACAGTAGAGAGTATTAAAAACTACGGTGTTTTAAATCCTGCTCTGGTAAGACCCCGATCAGAAGGTGGATATGAACTGATTTCAGGTCACAGGAGAAAAAGAGGCTGTGAACTGTGTGGCAAAACAACTATGCCGGTCCTTGTCCGAAACTATACAGATGATGAAGCTGTCATAATTATGGTCGATTCCAACATTCAGCGTGAAAATATTCTGCCAAGTGAAAAGGCCCATGCCTATAAGATGAAATATGATGCTATGAAGCACCAGGGAAGTAAAGGTGAAAAATATACGGCAGATATGGTTGGTGAAACAGCCGGGGACAGTGGAAGAACTGTGCAGAGATATATCCGTCTGGCTTCATTATCAGATGGATTATTGGAATATGTGGACGATAATAAAATCCCTATGATAGTGGGAGAAAAATTGTCTTATCTGAAACCACAGGAACAGGAATGGCTTCTGGAAGGAATTGTCAACAGTAATATCTTTCCGACAAAACAACAGGCAGAACAATTAAAGGAATGCAGTGCAAATGGAAAATTAAATCAGGGTTATATCTATGCCGTTTTATTGAAAAAAGAAAACAGTAAAATCAATGTAACCATTCCGGCAAAAAGAATCGGCAATTATTTTCCAGAGACATATTCTAAAGAACAGATAGAAGAAGTTATTTTTATGCTTTTGGATAAATGGAAACAAAACAGAGAAGGAGTAGCAGATGCAGAAGATACAGTTTGATTATTTTACGGGAATGGAAGCGGAACAATATAGCTTTTATCGTGTCCCGAAAGTGCTGTTTACAGAACCATGCTTTAAAGCTCTTTCTTGTGAAGCAAAGGTATTATACGGTCTGATGCTGGACCGTATGAGCCTGAGCATTAAGAACCGATGGCTGGATTCAGAGGACAGAGTATATATTATTTTCACGGTGGAAGAAATTGCAGAGCTGATGAACTGTGGAACCCAAAAGGCAGTGAAGCTGGTAAAAGAGTTGGACAGTAATAATGGGATTGGACTGATTGAAAAGAAACGTCTGGGTCTGGGAAAGCCTAATGTTATTTATGTGAAAAATTTTATGCTCAGAGAAGTGCCAGACCAAAAGCCGATGGATAGCTGTGCAGATTTGCAATCAGAGCAGAAAAATTATAGAAAATGTGCAGATCTGCAATCTGAGCAGGGAAACCATGAAGAATGTGCAAATCTGCAATCAGAAGCTGAGAATAGGGAAAAAACAGGCACTTTTCTGAATTGTGAAAATCATCATTCAGGAGTAGTGAAATCCACAATTCAGGATTGTGTGGAATCACAATTACAGAATGGTGAAAATCACAATTCAGGAATGATGAAAACCACAAATCAAGAATTTCCAGAATCACAATTCCAAAATTGTGAAAATCATCATTCAAGAATAGTGGAAATCACAAAACCAGAATATCCGAAATCACAATCTAATAATACTGATATTAACAAGACTGATATTAGTGAAACTGAGATAAATCAATCCTATCCAATCATATCAGGCAATCTGAAAAAGAAAAGAGATGTGATGGAGGAGATGCGGGCATATCGTGAAGTGATTCATGAAAACATAGATTATCAATATCATGCCAAAGAAGATGTGGATGAACTGGTAGAACTGATGATTGAAGTTATGATGATGCCGGAGGACAGTATGATTCGGATCGCAGGGACAGAAAAGCCAGTTGCTTTGGTGAAAAGCAGGTTTATGAAGCTGAATTATTCACATATCGAATATGTGCTGTTTTGTCTGAATCGAAATACGACCAAGGTTGGAAACATTAAAGCATATCTTTTGACTGCCCTGTATAATGCCCCGGCAACGATAAACAGCTATTATCAGGCAGAGGTTAATCACGATATGTATGGAGGATAAAGGAACATGAGAAATATGATAAAAAAAGTTATTGTTCCAGCACTGGTGATTGTTGTATTGTTTGCAGTGCTGAGACCGCTTTGTATCCAGGATGGGAAGTGCAATTATTTATTGCTGTTGCTACTGATGGGGATACCATTCGGAATTGGAAAAATGTGTGTCTGGATGGTTCCAAGAGGGTTTGACCTTGGAGGAACACTGGCAGTATGGATAATGAATTTTCTGATCGGAGGATTGATAGGAAGTGTCGTTCTTCTGGCAATGGTTGGACAGGCAATCATTTATCTTAGTGTTTTCTTGCTCACAGTTATTACAGGAATACATAAAATACCGAGAATAAAATGAAATAGATCTTTTGAAAAGCAGCTAAGACAAAATTAGCTGCTTTTTTTCTGGAAACTTTGCGACACAATGTCGTAAAGCTGGGATAAATTGCAGGAAAGGAGACACCGTATTGAGCAATCGTGCAATTTCCACAGAACTTATTGAATTGGGAGAACGAATCAGAAAACGCAGGCAGGAAATGAAGTTGTCACAGGAATCTTTTGCGGAAAAAGCAGGTATCAGTGTCAATACGGTCAGCAGGATAGAAGGAGGGCAAACGGCAATGTCTGTTGAGATTTTCAGGAAGATGATTGAGATCCTGGAAACAGATGCCAATATCCTGATGGGAAAAGAGAGGGACGATGCAGAAAAAAGAAAGCAGTTTGAGGAAGTATTTTATCGTATTCAGAAGATGGAATGGAAAGAGCAGAAAATTATCATGCAGACAATAGATTCACTGATAGAAAGTTTTAATGAGTACAGGTGAAATTTCACCATATATGGGGTGTAAAACAAAAAAACTCCCCATATATGCTAAGGATAATAGTTTTTTGTGCTGTTAAAATAGCAAACAGAGAGAAAGAGACAGAAACAAGGAAGGGAGACAGGATTGATGACCAGACAAGAAAATTTAATCTATCGGAAGCAGTGTCCCTATGATGCAATGGGAGACTATTCTGTTTTGATGGAAAATGAAAAGAACATAAAAACAGAAAGAAATGCAAAGAAGTCTGACCGGGACATCAGACGGAAAATAAAATAGAGGCTGCTGTAAATTAGCAGAAAGGGCAGTAAGGAAGTTTCAGGCTCTCGTTAAAAAAAACGGGTGTGCCGGAAGCTGTTTTTTACTGCCCTTTTGCCAGTAGATCAGTAATAATCCTATCCTTTCTGCTGATGGGCACCTGTTGCCAGCAGGCAGAAGGGTGGTAATTATGCTGACATTGCAGGAATTGAAACAGGTTGTAGGTAACAGGGAAGAAAGAAGAAAGGTTCCATCCGCCAGGTATTTAAGAGAAAACGATGTGGCAGTTGTAAAGCAGAGACTGATAGATGGTGCGGAAATTATTGCGTATCAGACAGGATATGTTTTCTATTGTGCAGGTGATTATGGAACGGTTTTTCCTTTATTTACCTGTCGAGATTATGTATATGAAGCAGGAAGAAAAATAACAGTTGTTAAGGAAGATTTTTTTGATAATCAGCCCTGGTATGTGCGGTTGATATTAGAAGGTGAAGATCGGCTGTGCAGGAACAGGGAGGTACGAGAACATAATAATTGCATTTCATATAGCCATATTTCAGAAGGCTGGTGCGAATTGGTGGACAAAAGGCAGAATGTACTTGAAAAACTGATTATAGAAGAAGCTATTGGAGAATTCATGGATCTGCTGACTGACCGGCAGAGACAGGTGATCCATCAAATTTATTTTCAGCAGCGGACACAAAGAGAAGTGTCACGGGTGTTTGGAATTACAGAACCAGCAGTATCAAAATGTATTTCACAGGCAAAGCAGAAAATGAGAAGAAATGCAGGCAGACTGATCGGAGTGCTTCAGAAGGGAGAATAAAAGATGCGTGGTAAAAAACCAAAGGAAAGACAACGGTATGTGCTGCGTGTAAATGAAACTCTCGTAGAAGTTACCAGAGACGTATATCTGGCATGGTACCAGTCAAGAAGAAAAGAAAGATACCAGCTTGAAAAAATGCAGAAAAATGGTGTATGCGGAATAGAAAAAGTAGAGGAAACGAGTTACAACAGTTATTTGCATATATTATCACCAGAAGAAATAGTCATCAGGCTGTCAGAAATACAAGAGCTGCAGGAAGCTCTGAAATATTTGTCTGAAGAAGAAATGGAATTGATAAGACTATTATTTTTTGAAGAGTACACAGTAAAAAAAACAGCACAATATTTCGGGTGTTGTACAAAGACAATCAGAAACAGGAAAAACAAAGTATTGCAGAAACTAAAAGACAGGCTGGAAACTTTGTAAGTTTTTGCTGTTTCAAAAAATTTTCTAAAAAAATTTCAAACAGGTTAATTTTTGCCCTTTCACACATGCGGTTAGTGGAGGGGCAAATGTCTATCTTAATTCAAAATAATAAATTCCCTCTAAAAGTGAACCTTGACAATTTCATATCAGCAGCAAGAGGATACCTGAATTTCCCAGCTACGCATCTGGCGGCGGGTGTTCGGTGACAACGTGAAGGGCAATGGATGAGAGGCACCCTTGGCAGGAATGATTACGAATTACCTCTTGCGGCTTAAATAGCTCAATCCTGTTTTTATTTAAAAGTCAATCCAAGACATAAGGGAGGTGGTTCCTATGATTGATTCATGCAGGTGTAAGCCTGAACGAAAGTGGAGTAAATTATCGAAGAAAGAGAGGACTCAGTCAAAATGAAAATGCGATTTAAAAGATTCTTGTCGGGATTTATGGCAGTTGCAACTTTGGCGTCTGTTATCGTTCAACCAGTCATGGTTTCTGCTTCTGAATTAGAACCAGAGCCAACTTCATTTGAACAGCAATATCCGGAACTGCAGGATGTGCAGGATACTCTTGACAAAGATGAAATTGTGGAAGCAAAGGATATTGAGATTCCCTATGGAGAAGAATTTGAGGTGGAAGTCGATCTGTCCGGTATAGAGGGCGTGAATGAAAAAAAGGTGAAAGTTTTATTCCATGAAGCAAAGAGTGAAGCCGGTACAGATTTTGACGCACATACACCGGATACCTACAAAGCTGTCTATGCAGTAGAACCAGTCAGCGGTCATCCAGCTTACAGAGTAAGCAGAAACATTACGGTAAAAGAGCCGGAAACAGAAGCACAGACAAAGAGTTCTTCTGAAAATACAGCTGGTGAAGGGAATGCCGGTGAAACAGAAGATTCTGGTAATGCGGAGGAGGATGCTGATTCGGATGGGTCAAAAGAGATTGTAACAGATCTTACAGATGACCAGGAAGTGACGACGGATGAAGAATCTGGTCTGACCGTTTCAGAAGTAATGGATCAGGCAGAAAATGAAGGAATTGACTTGTATGAGATGGAGCCGGGTGAAACAGTGACATTTATGGCGGCAGCAGGAAATGCAAGAAGTTCACAACAGGTTTCAGTGACAAGAGGTGCCGAATACCGATATGCGGATTATGGTTATGGAACTTATCTGACGTATCAGTATACCGTAAAATTCGGTAATGTGTCTGCCACAGCTTATTGTGTACAGCCGTCCAAACCGGGACCTGGTACGGGAACATATACAATCAATAAGGTTGGGGATGGCAAAGCACTGGCTAAAGTATGCTACTATGGCACAAAAGCCTCTGGCGATGATGGATTTTTTACAGAAGAAAATGGCTATGGAAACCTGAGTGCAGGAGCCAGATTTATTCTGGTACATCTTGCTGCGTCGTATGCGAATGGCAGTTCAGATGCTTTTTCTGGTGCAAACACTACTGCACAGAATCTTGCGAAAAAACTTTATAATTATTGTATTTCTCAGCCAGATATTCCGGATGTGGCAATGTCTTTTTCAGATGCAGATGTGACAGCTTATGTAGATGGCAACAGCCAGAGAACAAAGGAAATCACTTTTAAAGCAGATGAACTGCAGAGTATCACAATGAAACTCCCAAGTGGTGTGAAACTCCATAACGTGACAACCGGAAAGACAAGCAAAGCTGGCGAAGCAGTGGAAATCAGTGGTGGAACTAAGTTTTATTTATCTGCACCTCTTACACAGGTACAGGATGTCGCAGGAAACTGGTCTGCAACGATGAAAGGCAGTGTAACAAAAGATTATTCTGCGTATAAGATCAGTACCGGATCTGGTTCACAGGACCTGGCACTGGTATTTGGTGAAGGTGTTGATGATGAAAAATATGTGGACTTCAAAGTAACATGGGTACAGTACGCAAGTGTTAAGGTGATTAAAAAAGATGCAAAAGCAGACGCAAAGCTGGCAGGTGCCGTGTTTGGTTTATACAGTGATGCAAACTGTACAAATTTAATCACAAAGTTACCGGCAACTGATGCGAATGGGGAAGCGTCCGTACAGATCATTAAGACACAGAATACCGTATATCTGAAAGAGATTACAGCTCCGACAGGATACCGTATCAATGCAACTGCCTACAACGTAAAACTGGAAGTCAGCAAAACAGCAACTGTGACTGTTCCGGATGAAGAACAGATGGGCCAGCTGACTGTTTATAAAGAAGGTCAGGTTCTGACAGGTGCAGATGTCACCGAGAATGGAACAACATTTAAGTATGAGAAACGCAGACAGAAAGGTGCGATTTATGATGTGTATGCCGGGGCAGATATTAAAACTGCTTATGGTGCCAAGGTTTACAGCAAGGGTGATCTGGTCAAAGAGAATCTGACAACAGACTCGAATGGGGCAGTCATTCTGAAAAACCTGCATCTTGGTACATATATCGTCAAAGAAAAACAGGCTCCGACCGGATTTTATAATGCCGGGGAAGAAAAGTCTGTCACTCTTTCTTATGCAGGACAGAATGTAGATGTTGTTTTTTCTGAGACAACCTTTACGAATGACAGACAGAAAGCAGAAGTGATTGTGACAAAGCAGGATAAGGATACAGAAAATCCTCTGGATGGAGGAATTTTTGGACTTTATGCAGCCAGTGACATTAAAAATGCAGATGGAACGGTTGTTGTAAAGAAAGGCACTCTGATTGAGAAAGTGACAACTGGAAATGATGGAATGGCGAAGTTTACCGCAGACCTGCCGCTGGGATTTTCCTATGATGTAAAGGAAGTACAGGCTCCGGAAGGCTATCTGAGAAATGCGGATGATGTCTATACGTTTACTTTTTCTTATACAAACGATAAGGAAGCGAAACTGACATTTAAGCATACCTTCAGAAACGAGCGTGTGATAGCAAAGATTTCCTTACAGAAGCAGGACAAAGAAACAAAGAAGGCTGTTCCACAGGGAGATGCTACTTTAGAAAAGGCAGTCTATGGACTGTATGCCCGTGAGGATATTGTCCATCCGGATGGAGCAACTGGTGTGATCTACAAAGCAGGCGAGCAGGTTGCCACTCTCACAACAGATAAGAATGGACAGGCTTCCGTAGATGGATTATACCTTGGTAATTACTATGTAAAAGAGATTACTCCGCCAACGGGTTACCTGGCAGATGAAGAAGAACATGATCTGGTCTGCAACTACGAGGGTGATCTTGTAGCGGAAGTGAAGCGTGACTGTCTGTCTCTGGAACAGGTGATGAAGCAGCCATTTGAGATTATCAAGGCAGCGAACAACGGAAAGACAGATGCCGATTTACTGAAAGGTGCAGGATTTACCGCTTATCTGGTATCATCCCTAACAGTAAAAGAAGATGGCAGCTATGACTTTGATTCTGTCAAGCCGGTAGTGATCGGGGAAAATGGTGCAACAGAGATCTTTACAGATGAGAAAGGGTATGCCCGCAGTATTGCACTTCCTTATGGAACTTACATCGTCCGTGAAACAACCACGCCACATAATTACACTCCGGTCAATGATTTCATCGTGCAGATTACGGAAAATCATCCGACTACACCGCAGGTATGGAGAGTGCTGCTTGACAAAGAGTTTGAAGCAAAGCTGAAGATCATCAAACAGGACGATGAGACAAAGAAAGCAGTGCTTCAGAAGAATACAGAGTTTAAGATTTTTAACCTGGATACAGAAAAGTATGTGGAACAGGTAACAACCTATCCGACGACGGTAAAACACAAATCTTATTTTACAGATGAGCAGGGATACTTAATCCTTCCACAGAATCTGAAAATTGGACATTACCGTATTGAGGAAGTGAACGCACCTTATGGATATACGCTCAATGAGAATTACTATGAGGTGAATGTAGATTCCAATACAGCATATCAGATGGACGGAACTTCCGGCGATGTGATCATCGAGATTGCATACGAGAATCATCCGGTTAAGGGAGAACTGAACATCGTAAAACAGGGTGAGGTCTTAAATGGTTATAAAGATGACTTTACTTATCAGAAAGAAACTCTGGAGGGAGCAGTCTTTGAGGTATATGCTGCCGAAGATATTTATACAGCAGATTTCCAGAAAGATGATAATGGAAACCGTATCCTGGAGTATGCTTCTGGGGAACTGGTAGGAACTGTTACCACGGATAAGGATGGAAAGGCACAGATCGCTGACCTTCCACTTGGAACCTATAAGATTGTTGAAAAGACAGCACCAGAGGGCTTTGTGTTAAATGAAGAAGCACAGACAGTAACATTTGAATACAAAGACCAGAAAACACCAGTTATTGAGCAGACAGCAACCTTTGAGAATGACCGCCAGAAAGTGGAAGTGTCCGTAGTAAAACAGGATGCAGAGACAAAAACGGTTGTGGCGGGTGCAGAGTTTGGTATCTATGCAAAAGAAGATATTCTGGCACATGAAGAAGTGATTGTGAAGGCAGATACCTTACTTGGAAAAGCAGTCAGTGGGGAAGATGGAAAGGCAGTATTTGACGTTGACCTTCCATTTAGTACTTACTATATCAAAGAACTTGCAGCTCCGGCAGGGTATGTCTCTTCTTTTGAGACTTTGGAAGTGACTGCCAAATATCAGGGACAGGATGTGAAAATGGTAGAGCTGGAATCTGTATTTAAGAACCAGCCGACAAAAGTAACCTTTACGAAGTCCGATATTACGACAGGCGTGGAACTTTCCGGGGCAACGCTTACGGTGCTTGATAAGGATGGAAATGTGGTAGATACATGGAAGTCTGTAAAGGGTGAGGAACACTTGATTGAAAGACTCACAGCCGGGGAGACATATACTCTTCGTGAAGAAATGGCTCCTTATGGCTATCTGATGGCGGAAGAAGTTTCCTTTACTGTGGACGATACTGCTGAAATCCAGAAGGTAGAGATGAAAGATGCAGTGCCAACCGGAACACTTATCATCAATAAAAAAGGTGAGTTCCTGGAGAAAATATCTGCACTGGATTCCATTGGCGGATGGATGAAGCATCTGTTTGAATATCTTTCCGGTTCCCTGAAAGACGTTACTTTTGAGGTTTATGCCTTAGAAGATATAAAAGCGGCGGATGGTGAGAGTGAAGATTACTACAAAAAGGATGCACTGGTAGCAACAATCACGACGGATGAAACAGGAGTGGCGAAACTGACAGACCTTCCTCTTGGCAAATACTGTGTCAAAGAGAAAGAGACAGCAAATGGATATGTCCTGGATGGAGAAGCTCGTGAAGTGGATCTGACTTACCGTGACCAGAATACCGCAGTTGTTACTTATTCTGCTGACTGGCAGAACAAACGCCAGAGAGCAGAAGTAAACGTGTTAAAGAAAGAAAAAGATTCCGACCGTGTACTGGAAGGGGCTGTATTTGCCCTGTGCAATAAAGAAAATATTGTCAATGCAAAGGGCGATGTGATCTTGAAAGAGGATACGGTTATTGAGGAGCAGGCTACGGATAAGGAAGGAAAACTGACCTTTACGGCAGATCTGCCACTTGGCTATACCTACTATGTGAAAGAAACTTCTCCGGCACCGGGATTTGCGACAACAGACCAGGTACAGGAATTTACTTTTGAATATGGTGGGGCAGATAAGGAAACACTGTCTTATGTGTTTACTTTTGAAGATGAGCCGACAACCGTAGAGTTTACCAAAACATCCCTGACAGACGGAAAGGAGATTGAGGGAGCAAAACTGAAAGTTACAGATGAGAGTGGAAACACTGTGGATGAATGGACTTCTGGTAAAGAACCACATATCATCAAAGAACTGACCGCTGGCAAGAAGTACACCATGACAGAAACACTTCCTGCGGACGGTTATGTGACAGCAGAGAGCATCACTTTTACGGTGGAAGATACCGGTGAAGTACAGAAGGTGGAAATGAAGGATGATGTGACAAAAGTGCAGATTTCCAAGACCGATATTTCCGGTAAGGAGCTGCCAGGAGCGAAACTGACGATCCTTGATAAAGATGGAAAGACCGTAGAAAGCTGGACATCTGAGAAAAAACCACACTATATTGAGATGCTTCCAATCGGGGAATATATCCTCCGTGAAGAAACTGCACCGGATGGTTATCTGGTTGCAGAAGATGTGAAGTTTACGGTCAAAGATACTGGAGAAATCCAGAAGGTTGTGATGAAGGATGAGGCGAAACCAGAGGAAACTCCAACAGAGACACCGACGGAAACACCAGAAACCACACCAACACCGGAGACAAAAACCACAGAAGAAACAAAGAAATCGACTTCACCAAAGACAGGAGATAATACACCGATTCTGTTCTGGATTCTGCTTGCAGGGGCTGGAATGGCTGGTCTTGGTGGAACAGTGATTCTTCGCAAAAAGAAGAAATAAGAGATTATAAGATTTCTTAGTAATGGATGAGGGCATTTATGGACACAGGATTCATAGATGCCCTTTTATAAAATTTCAAAAGAATTAGGGAGAAAAGAAGATGACAAAAACAGTATTGATCGTTGCTGCAGCTGCAGTATTTCTGGTATATGGATTTGTCCTTTGGTGCTGTATCAAAGTGGGGGCAGAATCAGAAAAAGAATATATGAAACTGGCAGAAAAGAGAGGAAAGGAGCAGCAATGTGATAAATGAGGATAAGACAGCAGTGAAAGAAGAAAGGGCGTGGTGTGATTGCAGGATGAAGTGAATGAGAAAACAGTCTCACTTTGTATCCGCTGCGGCAAGGTCACTGCCAACCTGCTGAAAGCTGCCATGGTAAAGGCTCTTGCAAAGATGGAGCAGGAGAAAAAACAGCAGGGACAGAAACAGCCCCAGAAGGAAAAGGAGGATAAGACCTATAAGGGAAAACAGAGTCTTGATAAGCTGATGAAGCAGAATGTACAGCTGTCCAACATTGAGATCACAGATGGAAATATCAAGTCTTTTGAACGGGTAGCAAAAAAGTACAGCATTGATTTCAGTCTGAAAAAAGATGTGACTGCTGACCCGCCAAGATATTATGTGTTCTTTAAGGCAAGAGATGCCGATGTGATGACTGCCGCTTTTAAGGAATATACAGGACAGACGTTGAATAAGGACAAAAAACCATCTGTGAGGAAGAAGTTACAGCAGGCAATCACCAAATCGCTTGCAAAGCACAGAGAACTGGAGAAAACAAAAGGAAAGGAGAAGGAGCCGTCATTATGAGCAGATTACAGAAATTGCTTGGTGTAGGAAAAGGATACCTGGAGAGGTTACCGCCGGTGGATGTACATAAGCTGCTTCGGATTGTTCTGATGAATCTTCCGTATATCGTGATCTTTTATGTGGGAAATAAGCTGGCATGGTTATATCAATACTGTGTGGGTGATTCCATGATAGAAAGACTGATGGTACTGGTCTTAAATTTCCAGATGGCATTCAGCAGGATTCTTCCAAGTATGCATAAAAATGAATTGCTGGTTGGGATTACAGGAGCCGTGGCGGTGAAGCTCTTGGTCTATATGAAAGGGAAAAATGCCAAAAAGTTCCGGCAGGGAGTGGAGTATGGTTCGGCAAGATGGGGGACGGCAAAAGACATTGCACCCTTTATCGACCCGGTATTTGAGAACAATATCCTGCTGACCATGACGGAACGGCTGACCATGAATGGCAGACCAAAGAATCCGAAATTTGCGAGGAACAAGAACGTGATCGTGATTGGCGGATCTGGCTCAGGAAAGACACGTTTTTATGTAAAACCCAACTTGATGCAGATGGGAAAATACATCAGTTATGTGGTCACGGACCCGAAAGGGACGATTATCATTGAGTGCGGAAAGATGCTGGTACGGCATGGATATAAAGTGAAAGTATTGAATACGATCAATTTTTCCAAGAGTATGCACTATAACCCCTTCCACTATATCCATTCAGAAAAGGATATTTTGAAACTGGTAAATACGATTATGGTGAACACGAAAGGGGAAGGCGAGAAGTCCAGTGAGGATTTCTGGACGAAAGCAGAGAGGCTTCTGTACTGTGCCCTGATCGGCTATATCTGGTATGAAGCACCGGAAGAAGAACAGAACTTTGCGACCCTGCTTGAGTTTATCAACGCTTCGGAAACAAGGGAAGATGATGAGACATTTAAAAATGCAGTAGATATGCTGTTTGAGGAACTGGAAAAGGAAGAACCGGAGCATTTTGCAGTGCGTCAGTATAAGAAATATAAACTGGCGGCAGGTGTAGTAAGTTTGAAGAGACTTCTTAATCAATCAAATTTAAAGAGTTGGAGCTCCAAAATGATTAAAAAGTCTCTTGAGGCTTATTTTTTTACCTTAAAGAACAAAATTGTATTTTGTAAAAAACAATTTCAAAACATGTCCGTATTTTGTTTCGTCAGTACAGAGATTGTGTAAGGAACTTTAAAAAGATGACACGAAATCAAAAAAGATGCAGTAAGGGGGCTGTAAAAAGACCTCTGAGCATTTCGTTTAGTGTAAGAATCTTTTTTACTTCTTACACGAACCTTGAAAACGAAACAGCCTGCCCGTAGTGATACCAGAACTGAATAGGCATTCAGCGTGTCTTTTTTGGTTAATACGTCCCGGAAACATCAGAACCCGGTACAGGAACGGATATGGGATGAGAACAGGCAATTAATAAACAAAGGAAGGAGGACATCTGACTATGACAGAGAAACAGGGATTCATGACAGCGTTGTATGAACGTCTTAGTCGTGATGATGAATTAAACGGGGAATCCAACAGTATTTCAAACCAGAAGAAACTGCTGGAACAATATGCAAAAGAACATGGATTTACCAATCTTGTTCATTTTACTGATGATGGTATCTCCGGTACAAGATTTGATCGCCCAGGCTTTCTTGCCATGATGAAAGAAGTAGAGTCGGGGAAAGTCGGAACGATTCTGATTAAAGATATGAGCCGAATGGGAAGAGATTATCTGAAAGTCGGACAATATATGGAATTGCTGCGACAGAAGAATGTCCGCCTGATTGCAGTCAACGAGAATGTAGACAGCTTCCGGGAGGACGATGATTTTACTCCATTCCGAAATATCATGAATGAATGGTATGCAAGGGATACCAGTAAAAAGATAAAATCCACTTTCAAGGCGAAAGGAAAATCCGGCAAGCATGTGGCAAGTACAACACCATATGGGTATCTGAAAGACAAGGATGACCCGAATGTATGGATTGTTGATGAAGAAGCAGCTGTAGTTGTACGGAGAATCTTTCACATGACAATGGATGGGTACGGACCATATCAGATTGCCAAGGCACTGAAAGAGGATAAGGTTGAGATACCAGCGGTTCATATGGCAAAGAAAGATGCCGGATTATGGAAAGGCAGAGTAGAAGAAATCAAAGATCCTTATGGCTGGGGCTCTTCTACTGTTGCAGGCATTCTGAAGAAAAGAGAGTATCTTGGTCATACAGTGAACTTCAAGACCAGAAAACATTTCAAGGATAAGAAAAGCCATTACGTATCTGAAGATAATTGGACGGTGTTTGAGAACACGCAGGAAGCCATTATAGATCAGGAAACTTTTGACAATGTACAGAGAATCCGAAGCAATGTGAGAAGATATCCAGATGGATGGGGAGAAGCCCACCCCTTGACAGGTCTGATGTATTGTGCAGACTGTGGTTCCAAAATGTATGTCCATCGAGTAAATAATGGCAAGCGAGTACCACAATATACTTGTTCTGCATATTCTAAAGTTCCGGTTGGAACACTCTGCCAGACACAGCACAGAATTAATGCTGATGTGGTTATGGAGCTGATTAAGGAACTTTTAAAGGCTGTTGCGGAGTATTCACAGTTGAATCGTGAAGAATTTTTGGAGACAGTAAAAAAGGCACAGACTTCACAGCAGTCCAGTGAGATCACAAGATTGAAAAGCAGATTGGCAGAGGCAAAAAAGCGTGTGCAGGAACTGGAAAAACTGATCTGCAGAATTTATGAGGACAATATTCTTGGCAAGCTGCCAGATGAACGCTATGCGATTCTTGATGGACAGTATTCTAAAGAACAGAAAGATTTGTCGGCAGAAATTGCAGATATGGAAGCTGAATTATCAGGCTATGAAGAAGGTCGCAGATCAGCGGAGAAGTTTATTGCTCTGGTTGATAAATACCAAAATTTTGAGGAATTGACCACTTACATGCTGAATGAATTTGTAGAAAAGATTGTGGTGCATGAGCGTGACCGGAAAGGAAGCGTTGAGACGACACAGGAAGTGGAAATCTATTTTAACTTCATCGGCAGATATTTACCGCCACATTTCGGTGAGGTGAAAATGACACCGGAAGAAATTGAAGAAATGGAAAAACGGGAAGCCAGAAAAGACAGGCTTCACCAGAATTACCTGAGAAGAAAAGCAAATGGAAAGCAGCAGGAATACTATGAACGGACAAAGGCAAAAAAGAAAGCCGAACTGGATGCAAAAAAAGAAGAGATCCGGCAGGAAGATATTGCAAAAGGTGTGTTCATTCCGCTATCACTGCTTCCCCCAGCAGAACCGAAGAAAGGAGTTGCATCAGCATGAGCAAATTAGAAAGAATCATTCACGATAACAGTAATGGTCTGGATTATATCCTTGTCGGGGAAATCTATCTGCCACTGATCGCAGTACCCGAAGAGAAAAGAGAGATTGGTTTTTATGGAAGTCTTCACAGAAACTATCTGAAAGATTACAAGAGTGGCTTGTATTCCTATCTGACATTGAGTGGTAAGCTCTGGACGTATCTCGCAGATCTGAATGAGCAGTGTTTGGAACGCAGGGATTTCCTCATGGAACAGATTATGGAGCAGGAAGGCATTACGGAAGAATTGAAAAGCAGAGATCAGATGGAATGGGTTCGCCGGGCAAACAATGCAAGAAGCCGGGTAGATGAAATTATTTTAAATGAACTGGTGTATGTGTAGGAGGGACTTATGAGATACTGGATTGAATATGCAGACGGAAGATGTTGTAATTTTGCAAACAGCAGAAAAGATTTACTGGACTGGCTGAAACTTTTGAAAGATGAAAAAATCGTTGATATCCGAAAGATTTACAAAAGCGGTGTGACAGATTCTGTGATAGACAGCTATCGTAGTTATCTGAAACAGTGAAAGGGGTGGACAGTCATGGTTGTTGTAAGAATTATTGTGAAAATCGTATTACTGCCAGTGCGTATATGCCTGACAATGATACAACTGGTGGTTATGTTCTTCACATGGCTGTCGGCAACGGTATTTCATATCCTGTCGGGGATCATCTGCATTACAGCAGTTTTAGGGTATGGATTCGGACAGGAGACAGGCACAGAAGCGGTCAGGATGCTTGTGGCAGGTTTTATACTTTATATCCTGCTGTGCTTTCTGGCTGGGCAGTGGTGTGGCTGGAAACAATCAAAATCAGATTGATGAAGTAGACCACTGGAGAAAGGAATAGGATTCTTAAATGAAGATTACAAAAGAGATTGAAGAATTTATCAACCTGACCATAACGGAGCATATGGGAAAAGAGTATGCAGACTGGAAACTGAGCCAGCCGTCTGTGACAGAACCAGATGAAGTTGAGGAAGAATATAAAAAAGTGATTGCCACACTTCCACAGAAACAGGAAGAGGCCATTACAAAATATTGCGACCAGATATTTAACAGTGGAGCAGAGACAGAAGAATTTTTCTACCGGTTGGGACTGAGGGACGGAATGAAACTTAGGAAGAATGTTAAAATGGTTCTGAAGCAATTATCAGAATGATACATACAGGAATTATCTGAAAAGTGAATGAGTAAAGGAAAGGGCATTAACCGTAAAAAGTTAGTGCCCTTTGTTTTACCCATTTTTATATTTTCACAAAATCCGATGCAGAGGATTTTTGAAAAACAGACGGAACGGAGATCCTGCTGAAGGGACAGCGGCAGGAGTTACGTTTTGTCTGCTGGGAGTACAGAGGGCTGGAAGTCCTTTGTGCCCAGATTGCAAAGAGCGGCAGCATCTTGCTGGGGTTAAGGGGCAAAGCCCTTAGCAGGTTAAGGGCGGCAGCCATTGCCCAGTGATATGGCGTTTCGCCATATGGTACTGGGTACTGTCTGTAACGGGGACAGAGACTTTTGGAAGCTTCGCTGCAATCCCCTCCGGGGAAACAACTTGAAAAAAGGAGAGATGTGAATTGAAAGGCACAAGGCATAACGGCAGATCTGGGAAAGACGGTGTTTACAATCCGCTTCACAATGACCGGAGATTTGACCCGGAACACAGTGAGCATATTGACAATGAACGTGTCCGTCAGAATATTTACTGGGACTGCTATCAGGGATATACCACAATGGCAGACCGGGGAAAAGAGGATAATTTTTCTTTTAACCAGATTGAGATGGCATACTATGTGGATCATTACAGCGATTATGTGATTAACCAGAATAAACGTCATGAGAAAGCAAGACACCCCGACAGATGTAAAGGGGTGGAAGATGTTCTGAAAAATAAAAAGACCTGTCCGGAAGAAAGTATCTATCAGCTTGGGACGATAGATGAACACGCTTCTGTGGAAACGCTGGTTTTGGTTTTTGATGAATTCAAGAAAGAGTTCGATGAGCGGTTTGGTTCTAATGTGCATATCATTGACTGGTCACTGCACATGGACGAAGCGACTCCGCATATTCATGAGCGTCATGTATTCGATGCTACGAACCGGTATGGGGAGATTGAACCGAAACAGGAAGCGGCACTGGAAGAACTTGGCTTTGAACTTCCGAATCCGGAAAAGAAAAGATCAAAGACAAATAACCGTAAGGTTGTTTTTGATTCTGCCTGCCGGACAATGTTCCTGGATATCTGTAAACGTCATGGACTGGAAATTGACGAAGAACCGTCCTATGGAGGAAGGCAGTATCTGGAGAAACAGGACTATATCCGAATGAAGCAGAAAGAAGAGATTGCGGTTCAGCAGGAAATGCTCAATCAGCAGAGGGATAAGGTCAATGCGAATCATCTGGAACTTGCAAGGCAGTCAAACCATGTCAGGGCAAATGAAAAGGTTATCCAGTCACAGAAAGAAAAAATAGAACAGCAGGAAAAAGAATTTAAAGAAAATTTCATTTCCAATTCTGACCGGATTCTAAGTCAGGGCGAGCTGATTGAAGAACAGAGAGAGGAACTGCAACAGCTTACCCTCCGTATTGAAGATGTGGAAACCTTGCTTGACGAAGTATCCAGTGAAGCCTATGACAAGGCTGTGGATAAAGTCGCAGAGGAAACAATGCGGGCTACCAGAAAAGATGACATTCGTCTTGCGGAAGATTCTAAGAGATGGATTCAGAGTCCGGAACGTAAGGCATCACGAAAAGAAAAGGAATATGCGATAAACAGGCTGGACGGTCTGATTAAAAAAATCGAATATGCGATGGAAAAAGCTGTTGTGAGGGTTGTCCGTCAGTTAAAACAGCCAGAGAAGAAAAAAGCCGTTGTAGAAGAAATCAAAAAAGAAGTGAAGCCGTCAATCAGAGAAAAACTTGCATTGAACGTAGCAAAGATTCAAAGAGAAGAGGCAGAGAGAAAACAACTGAATAAAGGAAGATCACATTCCAGTGATCTGGAACTATAAGGGCATTTTGTTGATTCCGTAAGGACAGGACAAAGTGCTTTTTTGTTTTTTGTGAAAACTTGCTTCCCAGATTTGGGAAGCAGATTTAAGAAAGAGAGGAAACGAATTGGGATTATTTGATGAAGTAAAACAGAATGTGACCGTCCGGCAGGCTGCGGAGAGGTATGGGTTAAAGCCCAACAGGAGCGGACTGATCCGCTGCATTTTCCATAATGACAAATCACCCAGCATGAAAGTTGACCGGAGATATTATTGTTTCGGGTGTGGCTGTACAGGAGATGCCATTGATTTTACGGCACAACTGTTTGACATTGGATTGAAAGATGCAGCCATGAAGCTGGCAGATGATTTTGGGATTCCTTATTCCGGCAGGGACAGGGGATCACCGCAGAACAGGAGAAGCGTTTCAGCAAAAAAGCCAGAGCCGACACCAGAAGAACTTTGGCAGAAAAAACATCTGAGATGCCTGAGAGCCTATCTGGATTATCTGAGCCTGCTTCTGGAATGGAAAGAACAGTATGCACCAAAAACACGGACAGAAGAATGGCATGAAAAGTTTATGACTGCTCTCAGGGAGTTGTCAGTTGTTGAGTATTATCTGGATATCCTGCTCTTTGGGGACAGGGCAGATAAGGAAGCACTTGTAAAAGAAAAATGGAAGGAGGTGGAGCGGATTGAGCAATGCGAAAGAGAAGATAAAGGAGATCGCCACAAAAGAACAGAAAGATGCCATGAAAGAAATGTTCCGGATGGTAGATAAAAGCAAAGTCGATGAAGTGAAACAGATGCTGGAATATACACAGAAAGGAACTGCGAAAGCAACGGTTGGAAATTATATGGTTGTGCTGAGAAATGATCCGCTTGTGCGTGAGAGTATGAAATACAACAAGCTGACAGGCAGGATTGATATTGTAAAAAAACTCTGGTGGAATGAGGAAGTCTGCAAGCTGGATGATGATGGCAGGACTTATTTCTACTATTTCTTTGAACGCTATTACAAACTCACAAGTGAAAAATGTATGGATAAGGCACTTCGCATAGAAGCCAACAGCCGGGCATACCACCCGATCTGTGAGTATCTGGAACAACTGGAGTGGGACGGGCAGGAGAGAATCCGTTATGTTCTGCAACGGTATATGGGGGCAGATGCTTCGGATTTTGTCTATGAGGTTGTGAAGCACTTCCTGATGGAAGCATTAAGCAGAATCTACCGCCCCGGTTGTAAAGCAGATGAAATGCTTTGTCTGGTAGGTCAGCAGGGAGCCGGAAAATCCACATTTTTCCGTTTTCTTGCATTGAACGATGACTGGTTTTCTGATGATCTGAAGCAGTTGAATGACAGTAAGATATACGAGCATCTCCGGGGACACTGGATTATGGAAATGTCGGAGATGATTGCTGCAATCAGTGCAAAGAGCAATGAGGAAATCAAGTCATTCCTGACCAGACAGAAAGACACTTACCGGAACCCTTATGATAAATATGAGGAAGACCGGAAGCGTCAGTGTATCTTTGCAGGTTCAACGAACACAAGGCAGTTCATTCCTTTTGACCGTACCGGGGCAAGACGGTTCCTGCCGATTGCTATAGACAGCAGTAAGGCAGAGAAGCATATCCTCGATGATGAAAAAGAAGCCAGATCCTATTTTGACCAGTTGTGGGCAGAAGTAATGGAAATCTACTGGTCAACGGAGAATAAGAGCAGCCTGTTGAAGTTCTCAAAGGAAATGGAGCAGGAGATCAGTGAATACCGAAAACAGTTCACACAGGAAGATACGATGGCAGGAATGATACAAGGCTGGCTGGACGCTTATAAAGGTAGTCATGTATGTTCCGTCCAGATCTGGAAAGAAGCCTTTGACCATTTTGACCGGGAGCCGAAAAAATTCGAGACAAATGAGATCTGTTCCATTATGGATACGCAGATCACTGGCTGGAAGAGAGCCGGAGTCCACAGATTTTCAAAGGAAGGATATGGCAGACAGAGAAGCTGGATCAGGGAAGGAGCAGAAGAAGAGGGTGGCAACGAACCGGATAAAGATGGATTTACAAAGCTGACGAAAGCAGAACAGTTGGAGCTGCCATTTGATCTGCCCGACAGAGAGAAAGGCTGATTTTGATGCCGAAAGGCTACTGATTACCCGGAAATTTACTGCTTGTTGACATTTTTGTTGACACCAAAATCCTTTGTATTTACCGGTGTTTCAGCTACTTTTTAACAGGTGTCAACAAGAACATTCAAAAAACTTTTCAATAGTATTTTGGAAAACAGAAATAACTACCCGAAAAAAGTTTCAAACCCTATGTTGACACTTGCGTTGTCAGCGTGCCGATAAACTCCCGGCAGGGACAGAAGCAAACCTCTCTCTGTCGGGCACAGGAAAGAAAGGAAATAGATGATTATGGAAAAAATGATGAATAAAAAAACAGAGGGAAACACATTTACAAAGAAAATCGGGCAGACAGTATATGTTGTCCGCTATCATTTCAATGAAGATGCAAAGGAAACCATGCAAGAAAAGATTAACCGGATGCTGGTTACAGAAGCAAGCCGAAAGGCAATGCAATAGATGGGGGCAGAGACAATTGGAATTGAGATATGTTTGAAAATGTGATATGATTTGAGCAACAAATTAGAAGTTATAAAGGAGAAACACTATGGGATTATTTGGTAAAAGCAAAAAAGAGCGAGAAAAAGAGTATATGAACAGATTAGATGTTCCATTATGTTTAAAAGAAGACTTTGAATTGATTATTGATGATGTATTTACAATTATGGGGGGTGGAACAGTTGTCACAGGAAACATATCAACAGGAATGTGTAGAGAAGGAGAAAATGCGTGTGTTTATAAAACAAATGGAGGTGTATTAGAGACTATAATTACTAACATCGATATACATACAAAAGAACGAAAATCAAATGGTTGTGGATATAAAACAGAACATGTTGGACTTGGGTTAAGAGGAGTTTCTAAGGAACAATTAGAAAAAGGAGATAGAGTGATTGTAAAGAATGCCAATATGTATGGAATGTAATTACAAATTCAAGTTTGCAGAATCAAGAAAACTGGAATTTGAGGTGATGAAACTATGACAGAAATACAAATTGCATGGTTAGAATTGATGACAGTTGGAGGTCTTGGTGTAATATTGGTTTTACTAGGAGTTACTTTCAATATCATTGTAAAAAGACAGAATCAATTGTGTACAAAGCAGACAGACGGTATTGTTAAACAATATGGGTTTCCGGGAAATGGAAGGGTGTATCCAATCGTGGAGTACTTTGTGAATGGAACTTGTTATAAAACAAAGAAAATATTTTGTGGAATTAAAACAACGCAAATATCTGGAGTACCCGTACCGGTGAAATCAGAAGTCTATGAAGATGAAAAAGGCTGGCTACATGTAAAAACTGGATCCATTGCAAATTTGCGTCAACTTGCAGAGCAGTTGTGGCCTATCAACAGTAAGATGACAGTTTATTATAATCCAAACAATCCTAAAAAGTGCTATGTTGATAGACCAATTTCAAAAAGTTTTACTTCCATGATGTTTATCATAATGGGAATAGTAACGATACTCTTGAGTGTATTGGTATTCTTTTTGATGCAGCTATAAATTACAAAAGATAATTGGTAATCAGACAAAATTCAAGTTTGTAGAATTATAAAGGAATAATATTATTTTAAATGAGCTGTTCGGATTAAATGCGTTGCCCTCTAACGGGTCAAGGATGAACCATGATACAATCAAACTTGAGTATGGTATTAAACATCAAAATATTCGTAATTTCCTTTTAGTTAAGAAACAAATATAGTAAGAGCAAAATATCGCTCTTTTTTCATTCAAAAATAAGTTATACTAGAAACAGAGGTGATATCCATGATTAACAATAAAGAGAAAAAAATGATTCAAAGATATTGTATATATCCAAAGATTGCAGTGGTTGCACTCATCTTTTCATTTGTACAATGTGCATTAATAGTACCATTAGAGATGATAGATGATTTAGTATTCCAAAACAAAGGTTTTCAGCCTACAGGGATGTTTACTGCATTAGGATTTGTCATTATATATGTTATTATATTCTGTTTCTGTGCACTTGCCCCTAAGTTTGGAATGAACGGTAAGAAATGGAAATCTCTTATAGGTAGATTAAATGTGAAACAGTCAGAAACAGATTATTCTAAAGAGGTATCTGCTGCTTTGGCGTCACAAGCTGTTGGTCGATTCCTTAAAGAAAGTGATAATGATACTGCAAAGAATATAGGAAGTGCTATGCAGGTGGCTGGTGCAGTAAGTACAGTCTCTACATCTATAGATATGTTATCTGAAGCAGGAAGTAATGCCGAGAACATGGCACATGCTTATAGAATCCCTATTCCTGATATAAAAAAACAACTCATTGCCTTTGCAGTTATCCCAATACTTATTGTAGTCGGTACTTATATACCTCAATATATAAAAGGAAAGCAGGCAATGGATCAAAGAATTGCAGCTTCTGCAAAACAAGTAGAAATAGTAAAAAAGGCATTAGAACCTGTATGTGTAAGAGTACATGCAGACAATCCAAATGAATCACGTAGTAGATCAAGTTATACTGTTATGGGATATTTAAGAGATTCAGGTGCTACTGATTGTTATGTTCATGTTCAAGTCAATAATAGTGGTACTATCATCAATATCTCATATGTAGAAGGTGTGGATATTAATAAGAGTTTAGAAGAGAATTTAATGCAGACAGAAAAAGATTTTGCGACATTACAAAAGTCTTTTGAGAATTTAAATGTATCCGTATCTAATCCTGAGATATTATCTTATCAGGCTATTCCACAACAATTTAAAGATGAATTTCTAAATGGGACATTTTATAAGAGTTTCCGTTTCTATGATCAGGATGCGCCTATCAGTTTGTCTTGTTCATTTGATACAGAGACAGAAGATCAGTTTGATGAATATACAAGACCTAAAATTCATTTCTTCTTAGGATCAAAATAGACACCTTATGAATAATAAATTTGATGAACAAAATGATACAGTCAAATTTCAGTTGTTAAACTTATTAATATTTTATCACAGGCACACCTGAAATTCTATTTAAATTCATTTGCTTTGAGGATGCAGAATGATTTAAATATCCCAACATAGGCATACTTCTTATTGGACACGGAATCTTTCTTGTAAGAAAATTGGCAGTTGTATATAATAGTTACAGACCACAGAAAAAGTGGAATAAGCAGAGGAAAATGGATGATTATGAATTACGAAGGTATTTTAGAGTTTAAAGGAACATGGAGAAGGTATCAGGCAAGGGTTTTGGAACACGCAGACAGGTACATGGCAGATGGAAAAATACATATTGTAGCGGCACCCGGATCCGGGAAAACGACATTGGGAATTGAACTGATCCGCAGGATGAACGGAAAAGCACTGATTTTGGCACCATCCATTACGATCCGGGAGCAGTGGATCGCAAGGATTGAGGAAGCTTTTTTATGTGAGGGCATACAGGGGGAAGATTATCTTTCACAGAATTTAAAACAGCCAAAGGCGATCACGGTTGCAACCTATCAGGCATTACACAGTGCCATGACAAGATTTCAGGGAATACAGGAAGATGCAGGTGAGGATAGTGGCACAGGCACAGACGAGTGCCCGGCGAAAACAGAGACAAAGGAAGTAGATTACAGCGGTTTTGATCTGGTTGGGACGATGAAAGAGGCTGGGATCGAAGTACTCTGTCTGGATGAATGCCACCACTTGCGAAGTGAATGGTGGAAAGCATTAGAAGAATTCAAAAAACAGGTGAATAACCTTAAAATCATCGCTTTGACAGCAACACCACCATATGATTCCACACCGGCTATGTGGACGCGGTACATGAATATGTGTGGAGAGATCGATGAAGAGATTACGATACCGGAGCTCGTAAAAGAGGGAAGCCTCTGTCCGCATCAGGATTATGTTTACTTCAACTATCCAACAAAAGAAGAAGAGAAGGAAGTCAGACGTTTTGAAGAACGCAGTAAAGCAATGACAGAAAAAATCATGCGGGATACTCAGTTCCTTACGTACGTAAGAAGCCATAAGGGGTTCAGTGGACAGCTCTCAGATGATCTGCTTCTGGATAATCCGGCATATCTGGCATCACTGTTGATTTATTTACAGAGCAAAAATATTGCAATTCCGTCCAGATTACAGAGGCTTTTGGGGGCAAAAAAATTACCGGACATGAATGTGCAATGGATGGAGCGTCTGTTACAGGGATTCTTGTATGATGATGTGGATTCATACCTGTGTGACAAGTCATATCGTGAATTGCTAATTGCTGATTTAAAATCCGACGGTCTGATAGAAAAGAAAAAAGTCGTCATGACGAAAAGTGCGGCAGTGGAAAAAATGCTCACAAATTCCCTTGGAAAATGTAACAGCATCCGTGATATTGTGTTCCATGAATATGAGGCATCCGGTCAGGATTTGAGGCTGCTTGTTTTGACAGATTACATCCGGAAAGAATATGAAAAAGCAATTGGAAATACAGAATATGATGTTAACTCACTTGGAGTGCTTCCGTTTTTTGAGATGCTCCGTCGTGACAATGAAAAGAAAAACGAACAAATCCGTTTTGGGGTGCTTTGTGGAACGATTGTGATCATTCCGGCAGAGGCAAGAGAAGCATTAGAGCAGGCGATCGGAATGAGCGGAAAAGTTACATTCAGCAGGATCGGAAATCTTTCTGAAACAGATTATCTTAAAGTGACAGCGGTTGGAAATGCACATTTTCTCACAGGGGCGGTAACAGATATTTTCTCAAAAGGCTATATGCAGGTGCTGATCGGTACAAAATCGCTGTTAGGGGAAGGATGGGATTCTCCTTGTATCAATTCCCTGATCCTTGCAAGCTTTGTAGGCTCATTTATGTTAAGCAACCAGATGAGAGGGCGTGCCATCCGTGTGATGAAAGAACATCCGGAAAAAACAAGTAACATCTGGCATTTAGTCTGTTTAAGACCGTGGAACGAAGTGCTAAAGGCAGATGACAATCAGATCAGTGAAGATTACAGTATGCTGGAGCGAAGGATGGAACATTTTCTCGGTCTGCATTATACAGAAAATACGATTGAAAATGGAATGAAACGGTTGTCAGTTATTAAAACGCCATTTAATAAAACGAATATTGACAGGATTAACAGACAAATGCTGAAAATGTCGGGGCAGCGCGATACGTTAAAAGAACGTTGGAACAGTGCACTTGCAGTCTATGACAAAATGGATATTGTGGATGAGACAGAAGTAAAAGACAAATTTGTCACAAGTGTTGTTTTCTGGGATGCGATTCTTACAATGATCCTGTCAGGAATTCTGTGTCTGATCGGGGCAATTGGGGCAGGTATTGTTGCTGCAGCGTCCCAAAATGGTATCCTGGCCGGAACCTGTTACTTCTTCATTGCTGCCGGACTGGCTGGAATTATGATACGTTTCCCGAAAATTTTCATGTTGGGAAGTCCGCTAAAAAGATTAAAGGCATTTGGAAATGGAATCCGCAAAGCATTAGAGGAGCAACAGCTTCTGGAAGAAACACACTGTAAAGTTGAGACAGAATCAAACGGACCGGATAACCATATTATTTATCTGTCCGGTGGAAGCGGCAGGGATAAAGCGTTGTTCGCACAGTGTGTCAATGAATTTTTTGATGTGATCGACAACCAGCGTTACATACTTGTGAAAAAGAAGGGACACAAAGGACTGAATGGTTTCTATGCCATTCCAAATTGTTTTTCGAAAAAGAAGGAGGATGCGGAACGTTTTGCAAAATGCATGCATCCGTATATCGGAAATTATGACTGTGTGTATACAAGAAATGAAAAAGGAAGGGAACTTCTGTTAGAAGGCAGGGTGAAGGCACTTGCCAATCGGGAGGAGCGGTGCATTTCCCACAAAAAAGTAAAAGGGGCGTTAGAGTAGAAAACATATTGACAACGAAATATAAAAAATTTGTAGAATTCAAAATTTAATATGAAATGTGAGATAGAGCGTATGGAAATAAACTATACGTTCTATTTTTTTGCCTTTTTGAGAAAAATGATTAAAAAACTATTGACATTTTGTTACTGGAAAAACAGCAAAGAGTATTTTGATTTCCTGTGGTGCAAGGCTTGCACCGTTTGACATTGCAGAGCTTCGTGAGATCATGAGCTATGATGAGATGGAACTGGATATGGTAGGTGACCAGAGGACAGCACTGTTTATTATCATTTCTGATACGGATGATACCTTTAACTTTGTTGTGGCGATGATGTACAGCCAGTTATTCAACCTGTTATGTGACAGAGCGGACGATGTACATCATGGAAGATTGCCATATCATGTCAGAATCCTCTGTGACGAGTTCGCAAATATCGGTCAGATTCCAAAGTTTGACAAGCTGATTGCCACCATTCGTAGCAGGGAAATCTCTGCATCCATTATCCTCCAGTCGCAGTCCCAGTTAAAGACAATCTACAAAGATGCAGCTGAAACAATCTTAGGCAACTGCGACACGATGTTATTCCTTGGCGGTAAGGAAAGTTCGACCTTAAAGGAGATTTCCGAGACGCTGGGAAAAGAAACGATTGATTTATATAACACTTCGGACACCCGTGGACAGAGCCGTTCTTACGGGATGAACTATCAAAAAACAGGAAAGGAATTGATGAGCCGGGACGAACTTGCGGTCATGGATGGCAGCAAATGTATTTTGCAGCTTCGAGGTGTAAGACCATTTTTCAGTGACAAGTTCGATATTACCAAACACAAACGGTATAAGGAGCTGTCAGACTACGATAAGAAAAATGAGTTTGATGTGGAAGCGTATATGCGGCATCGGATGGAAGTGAAACTGACGAGGACACAGGAATTTGACCTGTATGAGTTTTCGGAAGAGAGTCTGGCAGGAGAATTAAATACAGAAAACAAGGAAGCAGAGCATGTGAAAGATTCGGACACATAGCTCTTTTTTCTTTGCCCTTTTGGGAGGTGATGGATTTGAGAGATCATGAAAGGCCACCCGTAAGGGCAGAGCCGGAAAAGACTTCTTAAAGATAGAAACCAGAGAAATACAGAGATTTGAAAGGAGACAACGAATATGGCGTTTTTTAATCAGGCAATCAATATTTTGCAGACACTTGTGGTGGCGATTGGAGCCGGACTTGCAGTATGGGGTGTTATTAACCTGTTAGAAGGATATGGAAACGACAACCCAGGTGCAAAGTCCCAGGGAATCAAGCAGCTGATGGCAGGAGGCGGTGTCGTTCTGATCGGCACCCAGCTGGTACCGTTACTGTCCGGATTGTTCAGCTGAGAGAAGCAGGAGGGAGATGACTCATGGATCGGATATTTGAAGCGATTGAAGAATGGATGAGGAATCTTCTGACAGGCATGGTAAGTTCCAACCTGACAACAATGTATACCGATGTCAATGAAAAGACCGGTCAGATTGCTGCTCAGGTTGGGCAGACACCGCAGGGCTGGAATGGCAGCATTTACAGCATGATACAGAATCTTTCCGAGTCGGTCATTGTACCGATTGCCGGTATGATTATCACATTTGTACTTTGTTATGAGCTGATCTCCATGTTGACGGAAAAGAACAACATGCACGACATCGACACCTGGATGTTCTTTAAATACTTTTTCAAGATGTGGGTGGCAGTCTGGATCGTCAGCCATACCTTTACGATCACGATGGCGGTATTTGATGTCGGGCAGTCCGTAGTCAGCCGGGCAGCTGGGGTTATCAGTTCTGATACAGCGATCAATATAGATACGATGATCTCCACGATGGAGACGGCGATGGAATCTATGGAGATCGGTGAACTTGTCATACTGGCACTGGAAACGATGCTTGTAAGCCTGTGTATGAAGATTATCTCAGTCTTTATTACAGTGATTTTGTATGGACGTATGATTGAGATTTATCTCTATTCGTCCGTTGGAGCGATCCCGTTCGCAACCATGTCCAACCGGGAATGGGGGCAGATCGGGAACAACTATCTTCGTGGATTGTTTGCACTGGCATTCCAGGGATTTTTTATGATGGTCTGCGTGGGAATCTATGCGGTCCTGGTCGCAAACATCCAGATGTCAGATAACATACATTCTGCATTGTTCGGCGTGATGGCATACACGGTGATCCTGTGTTTCAGTCTGATGAAAACAGGAAACTTCGCCCGCAGTATCTTTAACGCCCATTAAGAAAGGAGGAACTGGCAATGGCATTTGTATCTGTGCCTAAAGACTTAACCAAGGTCAAGAATAAGATCATTTTCAATCTGACGAAACGGCAGCTGATCTGCTTTGGGATTGCGGCGGCGGTAGGGCTTCCGTTTTATTTCTTAAGCAGGGGAATTATTGGTTCCAGTAACGCAGCGACCGGGATGTGCCTTCTGATGCTTCCGGCATTTTTGTTTGCCATGTATGAGAAGGATGGACTCCCGTTAGAAAAGGTCTTAAAAAATATGATCACCGTAAAATTTATCCGTCCTCCGGTACGCAAGTACCAGATGGAAAATATGTACGAGAAAAAGTATACCGTGGTCAAAAAGAAGAAAGGGGGAACGAAGGGTGTTAAAAAGAAAAAACGATAGACAGCCGCCACAGAGCTTAGACGAATTATATCCGGATGATTACTGGCTGGATGAGGAGGATGGAGAAGAAGAACTTCCAGACCCCGCAATGAAAAGAAAACCAGTAAGCGGCAGACTGCATGATGAGCCTATGGTGACAGGGTATGAAGCACTGGAACGGCAAAGAGGTGTCCGCAGACCGAACCGGAAACTGACACGCAGGGAAAAGAAAGCCCTCAAAAGGGCACAGAAATATGAAGAAAAACTGCATAAGGAACATGAAAAAGCGGATAAGAAAAATGCAAAAAGGGAAGCAAAGCTGGCAGCCAGAGCAGAAAAGCAGGCAGTGCGTGACGCAAAGAAAAACGCAAAAAAGAAAAAGAGCAGATCTGTCGCAGCACCGTCGGGGCAGCGTCCGGCAGGAAAAGTGGTTTCCGGAACGAAAGGCAGTGGGACAGGAAAGAAAACACCGGATAGTGCCAGAGATAAGAGGATCACTGCACAGCAGTCGATTCCATACCATGAGATGGGAAGGGACGGTATCTGCCGGGTGCAGGACAAGTTTTATTCCAAGACGATCCGTTTTTATGACATCAACTATCAGCTGGCACAGAATGAAGATAAGAACGCCATCTTTGAAAACTGGTGTGATTTCCTGAATTACTTTGACAGCACAATTCATTTTCAGCTGTCTTTTATCAACCAGCACAGCAACATGGCAGAGTATGAGAAGATCATCCATATCAATCCGCAGGAGGATGAATTTGATGACCTACGTATGGAGTTTGCCCAGATGCTCAATAACCAGCTGGCAAAAGGAAATAACGGGCTGATGCGTACCAAATATATCACATTTGGGATTGAAGCGGAGAATATCCGGGAAGCACGGCCAAAACTGGAACGTATCGAGTCGGATATTCTGAATAACTTTAAGATCCTTGGGGTATCTGCCTATCCGCTGAACGGAGAGGAACGGTTACAGATCATGTATGAAATCTTTAACCAGGACAGCAAAGTTCCGTTCCATTTCTCTTATGACGATGTACTTCGGACAGGGCTTAGTACCAAGGATTATGTCGCACCGACCAGTTTTGTATTTAAGAATGGAAAAGATTTTGAGATGGGCGGCACGATGGGAGCTGTTTCCTATTTACAGATCCTTGCACCGGAACTTACCGACAAGATGCTGGCAGAGTTTTTGGAGATGGACAGCAACCTGATGGTGAATTTCCATATCCAGTCCATCGACCAGATGAAGGCAATCAAGCTGGTAAAAAGCAAGGTGACGGATATTAACCGTATGAAGATCGAGGAACAGAAAAAAGCAGTCCGGGCAGGCTATGACATGGACATTATTCCTTCGGACTTAAATACATACGGTGGGGAAGCAAAAAGGCTTCTGGAAGATCTACAGTCCAGAAATGAGCGAATGTTCCTTGTAACAGCATTGTTCTTAAATACTGCACCGACCAAACAGGAACTGGAAAATGTGGTGTTCCAGACTGCCGGTATCGCACAGAAATATAACTGTGCATTGAAACGGCTGGATTACCAGCAGGAGCCGGGACTGATGAGCTGCCTGCCGCTTGCGGTGAATTTTGTACCGATCAAACGGGCACTGACAACGACATCCACGGCAATTTTTGTCCCGTTTACCACACAGGAATTATTTATGGCTGGGGAATCTATTTATTATGGATTAAATGCCCTGTCCAATAACCTTATCATGGCAGACAGGAAGAAACTGAAGAACCCGAACGGACTGATTCTTGGTACACCGGGTTCCGGTAAGTCGTTTGCGGCAAAACGAGAGATTGCAAATGCATTTATCGTGACGAAAGATGACATTATCGTCTGTGACCCGGAGGGGGAGTATTATCCGTTAGTCCGGGCATTTCATGGACAGGTGATCCGTATTTCCCCGACCAGCCACGATTATATCAATCCGATGGATATTAACCTGGATTACGCTGACGATGATGACCCGCTTTCCTTAAAATCGGACTTCATCCTGTCTCTTTGTGAGCTGGTAGTAGGCGGAAAGAACGGACTGGAGCCGGTTGAAAAGACCGTCATTGACCGATGCGTAAGGCTGGTCTATCAGGATTTCCTTTCTGACCCGGTACCGGAAAAAATGCCGATTTTAGAGGATTTATATAATCTTCTCCGTAATCAGAAAGAGCAGGAAGCACAGCGTCTGGCAACGGCACTGGAGATTTACGTCAATGGTTCCTTAAAAGTGTTTAACCATAGAACCAACGTGGAACTGAGTAACCGTATCGTATGTTTTGACATTAAGGATCTGGGAAAACAGCTGAAAAAACTGGGTATGCTGATCGTGCAGGACCAGGTGTGGAACAGGGTAACGGTCAACCGTTCTGCGAATAAGAGTACCAGATATTACATTGATGAGTTCCATCTGCTCTTAAAAGAGGAGCAGACGGCAGCATACAGTGTGGAGATCTGGAAGCGTTTCCGTAAATGGGGTGGTATCCCTACGGGTATCACACAGAACGTAAAAGACCTGTTAGCCAGCCGGGAGATTGAGAACATCTTTGAAAACTCGGACTTTATCCTGATGCTCAACCAGGCATCTGGTGACAGACAGATCCTTGCAAAACAGCTCAACATTTCCCCTCACCAGCTTTCTTATGTAACGAACAGCGGGGAAGGTGAGGGACTGGTCTTTTATGGCAGCACCATTATCCCGTTCAAGGATAAGTTTGATAATTCCCTGATGCTGTATGCCCTGATGACTTCTAAGCCGGATGAGGTGGAAAAGCGTAAGAAACTTGGTATCGGAGAACGGGACGATTAAAGAAATAAACGAAACAAAATAAAACAGAGTAGAGGATGAGCCGGAGGAATACTTCCGGCAATTTTTCTGCCTGGAAATCATGGAGGATTACAAGATGGAAGATTACAGAAACATGGAGAGATGCAGCGGCGAACCTTGCTGCATATTTGCAGAAAGAATCTGTGTAGACAATGAAAAGGAGATTTTGAAAATGGAAAAGGACACAAAGGAAAAAGTGACGGCTGATGAAATGATGGATGACCTTATCTATCTGGCGGAACTGATTGATTTCATGGGAATTACATCTTGTCTGGCTGTAAGGGGAACTTTAAGTGAGCGAATGACAGACAAGCTGACGGATTCCATTGCAGGGATGGCAGATGAAGTGTTGGAGAAATGGGAGGACTATCAGGATAAGACAGAATAACCGGGACAAAGCAGTAAAGGGGATGGTCAAAGTTGCAGGAGCATGAGTATAAGGCGAGAGATAAAACCGTCCAGAAGATGAGCCGGGATGGACTGCGGGAAGAAAACCTCCGGAACAAGGAAGAAAAAAGGATCACCGGGCGGGATACGGATACCGAGATTTTCCGCAGTGAGAAGAAAGAGGAACTGGATTTTAGTAAACGCAGACATGAACGGCTGAAAGAAGAACGGGAGATGGAACAGCCGGAGCAGAGTTCCAGAAAACCCAGATATAGTAGGGAACATGCAGATATATTGGATGATGAACAAGATATAGCAACTGATGCGGATGTAGAAGAGGGGCTTACAGACGATAGCAGCGAGAACCCCAAATCTGCCTTTCGCATAGAGAGTATCCGTGGACAGCCAAGAGGGGAACGGGCATATCTGGAGACAGTTGCAGACAGCCGGGATCTTCGGAAGAAAAAGATGGTCAGGGATTATGCTGCAAAGGAAAGAAGGAAGGAAAAGGAGACTTCCAGAGAAGAAAAAGCAGCCAAAAGAGAATCTGCCCGTTACCGGGAAACTTCCGAAGTGATGGAAGATTCCCTGGATAAGTTCCACGAGGAGATCAAAGGCAAGTCCAAAAGGGAACGGGTGCTGAAGGAACAGCGGAAAAAAGTTTCCCGTCTGTCTTTTGGTGATGAGGGTGACGGCATGGTACATGGTGCCGGGATCGGTATCCGGAATCCGGCATCGGCAGTCAAAGATGCGGCAGTCACAGCAGCACACTGGAAAACGCACGAAGAAGAGGATGAAAATGCGGCAGTGGAAGGGGCACACCGGGCAGAGCTTGTCGGGGAAAGCCTTGCAAGGAAATCCATCTACATGCGGGAACGGCTGAAAGGGCGGAGGGAAGAATCCCGGAGATTAAAAGAAAGCGTCCTGGATGAAGCAGAAAGGAGCAGGCTGATATTTGAGACTGCCTATGGAAATGAAGCGAAGGACGCAGTGAAAAGAGAAGCAGAGAAGAAAAAGAAATCTGCCCTGCAGAAACTCTTTCAGAAGAAGCGTTACCAGAAGCAGTATCAGGCAGCCAGACAGAGTAAAAAAGTAAAGGATGCAGCGATCACTTCCGCACAGAAGTTTACGGAAAAAGCGAAAGATGCGGTCAAGATGGTGATGGCACAGAACCGGGGAATTTTTGCCACGGTAGCAGTCTTTGCCCTGATCTTTGTGCTGATCGCAGCCAGTTTTACCAGCTGTACGGCATCCTTGCAGGGAGCTTCCTCAGCGATCATCTCTACCAGCTATTCCAGTACGGATGAAGATATTTATGCCGCTGAAAATGCGTACCGTGCCTTGGAAGAAGCACTGAATACACAGATCAACCAGATGGAATCCACCCATCCGGATTACGATGAATACCGGTATCAGATTGATGAGATCGGTCATAACCCATATCAGCTGATCTCTTATCTTACGGTAAAATATGGCGGCTTCACTTACGAGGAAGTGGCAGAGGAGATTAAGGAAATCTTCCGACAGCAGTATGGGATCACCACAGACTCTACCAGAGAGACGGTTACGGAAACCAAGACGGTCCGGGTAGGGGAATCCTTGGGACAGGTTGTGACGAGTGGATACTGTAACTGCCCGATCTGCTGTGGGCAGTGGAGTGGCGGACCGACAGCCAGTGGGGCGATGCCGACAGCAAACCATACGATTGCCGTGGATGCAGCGAACCCATTTGTGCCGATCGGAACACATGTAGTCATGAACGGTGTGGAATATGTAGTAGAAGATACTGGAGCGTTTGCAAGATATGGGGTACAGTTCGATGTTTACTATGACAATCATGCGGCGGCATCCGCACATGGACACCAGACATGGGAAGCCTACATAGCAGACAGTAATGGAAGCCAGGAAGTGCAGGTCACGACCACAAAAGAAGTGAACCGCCTGGATGTAACGATGACAAACCACAGCCTGGATGCCGTGTTAAGGAGCCGTATGACAGAGGAAGAACAGGAACGCTACGATGCGTATAACAAATATTACGGCAACCGTGATTATCTGTTTGATCTAAACAGCATACCCACCGGAAGCAGTGGATTTGGTTATGACATACCGGCAGATGCTTTATCTGATCCACAGTTTGCAAAAATGATACAGGAAGCAGAAAAATATCTGGGTGTTCCATATGTATGGGGCGGTTATTCCCCAAGTGGTTTTGACTGTTCCGGTTTTGTGAGCTGGGTTATCAATAACTGTGGAAATGGATGGAATGTCGGAAGATGTACTGCAGATGAGCTGCGGTCACACTGTTCGCAGGTATCTCCATCGGAGGCAAAACCGGGAGATCTGATCTTCTTCCAGGGAACCTATGACACACCGGGAGCAAGCCATGTGGGAATCTATGTCGGCAATAACATGATGATCCACTGTGGCAAGCCTGTCCAGTATACCAGCATTGCAAGTGCTTACTGGCAGGAACATTTTATGGCGTTTGGTCGTCTGCATTAAAGGAGGTGACAGGGCAGATGAACATGAAATTAAAAAAACTTCTGAATGATATTCAGAAAACGGAGGATAAGATTGCTGAATTACAGGAACACCTGAAGCGGCAGAATACATTGAGACAGCAGATGGAAGATATAGAGATCATTAAGTCGTTCCGTTCCATGAAGCTGGACAGCCGCAGCCTGCTTGTCCTACTTGACGGGATTCAGAAAGGAACCGTTACGATCCAGATGGATGAGGACGGTGGTATCACGGTGGAGGATGCAAAAGCTCCGCAGAAAAAGGAAAACAACGCAGAAGTTCACAGACCACCTGTTGGTCAGATGACAGAAAGAGAGGTTTTAGACGATGAGGAATAAAGTGGTAAAGAAACTGCTTATGATTGCCATGGCAGTCACCATGATCTCCGGGACATCCATTGCTACGGTTTATGCAAATGCAAACCCACCGGCAGAGGAGACAACGACACAGGTAGTAGAAGAAACGGCAACAGAATCAACAGAAGATACGGAGAAGAAAGAGGATACCGAAAGGGTCACCGGGGAAGGGGATAATTCTGCTTTTTCTACTCCGGGAAATGCCCAGCTGGTGGATGATAAGGAAAATGATGATACGAAACAGTTCCTTACCATCCAGACCAAGAAGGGAAATACATTTTACATGGTCATTGACCGTTCCAGCAATACAGAAAATGTGTACATGATGTCCCTGGTCGATGAGAATGACCTGGCAGAATTTCTGGATGAGACAGAAAAGAGCAAAGAAACCGAAGAATCAACCGTAGTGATCCCGGAAACCACACCGGAAACTACCCCGGTAGCAGAGGAGGAAACCGAAGTGAAGAAAGAAGAAAAGACAGGAATGAATGTAAAAGGACTTGGAGCAATCGTATTTGCAGCGATTCTTGGAGTGGCAGGTATCGCCGTTTATAAAAAGCATGGACGTGGCAAAGAGGATGACTATGTAAGCGAACAGCTGGAGTTCTCTGACGGACCGTATGTAAATGAAGAAGAGGATGAGGAAGAAGAATAAACTTCCATCTCCAAAGAAGCAACCAAAATAAGGACAGGGGCAGCCAGAGCAGTTTGGCTGCCCTTTTTTCAGAAAGGACAAAAAAAGCGTATGTCAAAATTTTTAGTGATCGCAGAGAAACCAAGTGTGGCACAGAGTTATGCCAAAAATCTGTCAGCTTATAAAAAAAAGGACGGATATTTAGAAGGGGAGAGCTGTATTGTCAGCTGGTGCCTTGGGCATCTGGCAGAGTATGCACAGCCGGAGGAATATGACCCGAAATATGAGAAATGGCAGTTTGATGACCTTCCGATTCTCCCGCAGGTCTGGAAGTTGAAAGTTTACAGAGATAAGAAGAAACAGTTTGATGTGTTAAAAAGCCTGATGAACCGGGCAGATGTGGACTATCTGGTAAATGGCTGTGATGCAGGAAGAGAAGGGGAACTGATCTTCCAGAGAGTGTATGACCTTGCCGGATGCAGGAAACCGGTGAAGCGTTTATGGATCAGTTCCATGGAAGATACGGCAATCCGGACAGGTTTTCAGACAATGAAAGGAGCAGAGGAATACCGGAATATCTGCATGGCTGCGGTATGCAGGGCACAGGCAGACTGGCTGATCGGAATGAACGGAACCAGGGCATATACGACCTGTTATTTTAAACGTCTGGTTGTGGGCAGGGTGCAGACGCCAACGCTTGCCATGCTTGCGGAACGTCAGGATAAGATTGAGCATTTTCAGAAAGAAGCCTTTTATAAAGTAGTACTGACAGACGGAAGGCTTACGGTAGTTTCTGAAAATATTGCAAATGAGGAAGCAGCCGATCTCCTTGCTTCCTTATGTATGGATTCGGAAGCAGTGATTACACAGGTAAAGAGGGAACAAAAGAAAGCGTTTCCTCCCAAACTTTATGATCTGACCAGTCTGCAAAGGGAAGCAAACCGTTACTTTGGCTATACGGCAAAGAAAACACTGGATATGCTGCAGGAATTATATGAAGAAAAGCTGGTCACTTATCCAAGAACGGACAGCCAGTTCGTGACGGAGGATATGAGGGATACCGTAGAGGAACTGGTAGGGAAAATGCCAGTCTTACTTCCGTTCTTGGATTATGGACAGCTGGGACATAACATCACCAGAGTGATTAACAATGCAAAAGTATCCGACCATCATGCGATTCTTCCAACAAAAGAAGCCGTAGAAAAAGGAATCTCTGATCTGACGGCGGACAAAAAGAACCTGATGATGCTGGTCTGCCAGCAGCTGGTGCAGGCAACAGGGGAAGAGTATCAGTATGAGCAGACGGATATTACGGTCAAATGTCAGGGACATGATTTTACCGCCAGAGGAAAAGTGCCGGTGCAGATGGGATTTAAAGCGGCGGGGAATGCCTTTAAGAACCAGTGCGTGAAAGCCAAGCCGGAAGAAGAAACGGAAAAAGAAACTTCCATTCCATATGGATATGAAGAAGGAATGACGCTTTCTCCGGTAAAGGCAGAAAAGACAGTGCATTTTACTTCCCCGCCAAAACCATTCAATGAAGATACCCTCCTTGCCGCTATGGAAACCGCAGGGAATAAAGACTTTGATTCGGAGACAGAGAAGAAAGGACTGGGGACTCCGGCAACCAGGGCAGGTATCATTGAAAAACTGGTTTCTTCCGGCTATGCAGTCAGAAAAGGAAAGAAGATCTTGCCAAGCACAGAGGGCAGGGAACTGGTGAATGTCATGCCGGCTTATCTGAAATCTGCCGCAATGACTGCCGAATGGGAAAATCAGCTTTTAATGATGGAAAAAGGGCAGATCACCGATACACAGTTTATGGGTGAGATCACTTCTTTAGTCGGTAAGATTCTTTCTGTGTGCAGGGAAATACCGGAAACGGAAAGGAGAAGGTTCCAGAAAGCAAGGGAAGTGATCGGTAAGTGTCCGGTCTGCGGCTCTGATGTCTACGAAGGAAAGCAGAATTTTTACTGCTCCAACAGGCAGTGTGATTTTGCCCTTTGGAAAGAAAACCGTTTCTTAGGAAGCATGGAGAAAACACTGGATAAAAAGATGGCAGTGGAGCTTCTTGATAAAGCCTGCACCCATGTAAAAGGGCTGTATTCCAGAAAAAAAGATATAAAGTTTGACGCAGATCTTTTACTGACACTGGAGGACGGAAAGCCAAGGTTCCATCTGGAATTTCCAAAGAAGAAAAAGAAATAAGGCAAGGAGGTAGGCAGTATGTCGAAATTACAGGACATCCGGGAACTGGCACAGGAACATGCGACATTGGTGAGCAGTTCGCCAAGGGACTGGATGGGTTATATGGATACCGCAGCGAGACTATACCGGTATCCTTTTACAGACCAGTTACTGATCCACGCACAGCATCCACAGGCAACCGCCTGTGCGTCCCTGGAACTGTGGAATGAGAAAATGTTCCGCTGGGTAAACCGGGGAGCTAGGGGAATCGCCCTGCTTGACGAGAATGGTCATAATACCAGACTCCGGTATGTGTTTGATATTTCAGATACGCACATGGTGGCAGGCGGAAGAAGCCCTTACCTGTGGCAGATGCAGGAACATCAGCAGGAAGAGATCCTTACCCATCTGGCAGAAGCGTATGGTCTGGAAGAAAAAGATACCGGGAGTTTATCGGATGCGTTGATGGCGGTTGCAAGGGAAATGGTTGCAGACAGTCTGGAAGAATATCTGGACGGCTTGGAATATGCAGCGGAAGGAACCTATCTGGAAGATCTGGATGAAGTTACAATCCGCAGTGATTTCCGCCAGCTTGCAACGGACAGTATATATTATATGCTTTGCAGACGGTGTGGACTGGAACCCATGGAGCTTCTGGAAGAAGAGGATTTTATGCACATCACGGATTATAACCGGCTGTCTGTACTGACCTTTCTTGGAAATGCAGCAAGCCAGATCAGTGAGAGTGTTCTGATCGACATTGGAAGGACAGTACATAAAATTTCTCTGGAAGAAGCCAGAAAAGAGGTTGAAATTTCCAATGAAAGGAATTATAATAACTTTAACACGTTAATGCGTGAAAATAAAAATCGGGACGTAGAAAACAACAAAGAAGAAAATATCGAGAATGAAGGAGGAACCGACTATGGAACTGACATATCATCGCAAGGGGGATTACCTGTTTCCGAACCTGACCGTCGAGGAGGAAGAAGTGACGATAGGGAAATACGGGATGCTTCGGAGGACATTCCTGAAGGAACACAAGAACAGCTTGTATCAGAGCCTGTTCCTGACAGGAAAGCTGAACAGCCATCTGGCAGAGATCGAGAAGGCAGCACAGGAGAGGATGGACAGCCAGATGGAGAAACTGCTGAAGAACCATCCGGCACCGGACAAGGAAGCAGACCCGATGGCCTGGACAGCACATATGAACGCACTGATGGCAACAGCGGAAGAGAGCATCTTGACGGAATTGGTATACAGCTAGTTGAAGATACAAGAGAAGATGGACTGAGCAAAGCAGAGGAAGAAATTGCCTCTGCTTTATCTTTGCCCGAATATCCTACAGCAAATGAACAGAAAAGGCAGATTGGTGAAAGAGTAGCTGCTTTATATGCCGGGGAGATTCCTACTCCGGAAAGTGTTGTGGATGATATTTTACGGACGGGAGGAAACCGGACAGGAAGCCAGCTGCGTATCATCTATAACTTTATGAGTGAACAGTCACCGGGAGAATACACGGAGTTTGTAAAGCGTGAGTATGGAAAAGGCGGCAAAGGTTTTCAGATGGATGGAAGGGAGTATTCCGTCTGGTTTGATGAAACTGGGATGCAGATCGCAGTCGGGCATACGGTGGCAGACCAGATTTTGGATAAAGCCTTTTTATCCTGGAAAGATGTCAGCAGACGTATCCATCAACTTTTAAATCAGGGAGAATATGCCCCGCAGTCTGTATTGGATGTGGCAAGGGACAACGCATTGAAGGAACACGCACAGGCACTTGCTTATATGAAAGGGGATATGGCAGAAGGTGTGGCAGAGATTGTCTTTGATGAAGCAGATCTGCCGCATCTTCGTAGTATTTATCCGGAAATCACGGATTATCTTACTGAAAAACTGCAAGATCCAGGGTGGCTTTCGGATTTGAATGAAAGACTGGAAGCACTGGCAGAAGCCTATGAGACGGACAACTCTCTTATGCGTTTCCATCATTATAATCCGGTCAATATCTCCAGACAGTTCCAGAAGTTTGCAGATGAAGTGATCCCATACCAGGCAAGAGAGGGATTTGCATGGAAAGAACAGCAGATGTTCATTACACAAGACGAGATCGACGCATTTCTTGTCAGAGGTGGGGCGTATTCCGAAGGCAGACTCAGGACATATTCCTTTTATTTGCTGCATGAGGATGAAAGAGCGAGGACAGGTTTTATCAAGGAACAGTATGGGATCGGTGGAAGCAGTCATGCACTGTCTGGTGCGGATGATTCACACGCAAATTATGATGGAAAAGGATTGTTTCTTGCAAGAGGTGCTTATGGAAATCCATATACGTCAGTTTTATTATCTTGGAATAAAGTTGCAAATAGAGTAGCTTATCTGATAAAGAATGACCAGTTCCTGCAGGCAGAAGATTATGCTCGTATGCCGGAATATGAACGGGAACAGATGGCGAACAAGGTACTACGCTTTTATGACCGTCTTCCGGAAGAGATAGACAGACCATTTACGGATGATTTCTTCTGGGAAAAACCAGGAAAAGAAATGGTGGCAGTTTTAGAGAACCCAGAGCAGACAGAAGAACTGTTGCAGAAGATGGATGCAGCATTGGCAGTTCTGCCATTAGATTTTGAGGCATATGGGACAAACTACCAACAGAAAACAGAACTTCTTTCAGAACTTCACCGGTATGCAGAAGGAACCTATACGATTTTCCCGACACCGGAAGCAGAACCGTCTTTTGCGGAACCATCCGGGCACCAGATGACCATGTTTGATTTCTTGGATACGAAGGCAGTGACAGAACCGACCGTAGTAGATATGTCAGATGTGGAGGAAATAGAAGAGGAAGAGGTTACTGCCAAAGAAGATATTCCGGAAAATCAGGAACAGGAAATAACAGAAACTTCTGAGGGACAGGAACAAAAGGAATCAGAAGAAGAGATAACGGTTAAAACAGCAGAAGAACTGGCGGAGTCCTGGGATGAAGGTGTTTTTGAGTATCAGGGGTATCATTTTGAAGCAGTAGGGGTATTGCCGGAAGGAATAGAAGGAAAAGATCTGGTTGCACAGACCCGTTCCAATACAGAACTGCATTTATCGACCTACCATACAGAAGATTTCCCAAAGTATTCTTATGATGATTTTTATGCAGTCAGCAATGCACCAACTGCCGATGTGTTTCGGTGTCTGGAAACCGGACGCAATTATATTCCCGGAGAAAATGAACTGTTTGGATATGAGGGAGAATTTCAACCATATTTAAAACCGGAAGTAGAAGAGATTGTAACAGAACCGCATAACTTTCGGATTCAGGATAATGACCTTGGAGCAGGTGGTCCGAAAGCAAAGTATAAAGCAAATATGGAAGCCATCCATTTATTGCAGACTCTGGAGCAGGAAGAACGTCTGGCAACACCCGAAGAACAGGAAATTTTATCCCGTTATGTTGGCTGGGGTGGCATCCCGCAGGCATTTGAAGAGAATAACAGTAGTTGGACAAATGAGTATCTGGAGTTAAAGAATACCTTATCACCGGAAGAATACAGTGCAGCAAGAGCATCGACCTTAAATGCTTTTTATACATCACCGACCGTGATCCGAAGCATGTATGAAGCACTGGAAAATATGGGACTGAAACAGGGAAATATTCTGGAACCGTCCTGTGGTGTTGGTAACTTTATGGGACTGATCCCGGAGAGTATGAACAAGGCAAAGATGTATGGTGTGGAGCTTGACCCGGTTTCCGGCAGGATTGCAAGGCAGCTTTACCAGAAAAATAAGATTGCCATACAGGGATTTGAGGAAACAGATTACCCGGACAGCTTTTTTGACTGCGTGATCGGGAATGTACCATTTGGGGCATATCAGGTCAGTGACCGCAGATATGACCGCCACCATTTTCTGATCCATGATTACTTTATCGCAAAATCCCTTGACCTGATTCGTCCCGGCGGAGTGGTGGCTGTGGTGACTTCCAGTGGGACGATGGATAAACAAAATCCGGCAGTCCGACAGTACCTTGCAAACCGGGCAGAGTTATTAGGGGCGATCCGCCTTCCAAATAATGCGTTCCAGAGAAATGCCAATACAGGTGTTGTCTCCGATATTTTATTTTTCCAGAAAAGAGACAGGGCTTCCATCGAGGAACCGGACTGGATACATCTGAAGGAAACTGCCGAAGGATATTCGGTCAATGCGTATTTTGCAGAGCATCCGGAAATGGTGCTTGGGGAGTTTACAACGGAGAGTACCCAGTATGGAAAACAGGAAGTAACTGTAAGAGCAAAAGAGGGAGTCACCTTAGAGGAACAGTTAAAGGAAACAGTAAAGCATATCCACGGAACCATTACGGAGCTGGAACTTTCCGATACGGAACTGGAAGAAGATGTGGTGTCCATTCCGGCAGACCTGGAGGTAAAGAATTTCAGTTTTACGGTGGTCAATGAGGAAGTGTATTACCGGGAAAACTCTGTGATGAACCGGATGGAACTCCCGGCGGCAACGACCGAGCGTGTAAAAGGCATGGTAAAGATCCGTGATGCGACGAATGCCCTGATTCAGTGTCAGATGACCGAGGGAAGCGATGAGCAGATCACACAGCTTCAGGGGAAACTCAATGAAGAATACGATACGTTCACAGCAAAGTATGGTCTGCTCAGCAGTAATGCCAATAAAAGGGCATTTAGCCAGGACAGCAGCTATTGTCTTTTAACATCTCTGGAATTTCTGGATGATAAGGGAGAACTGAAACGGAAGGCAGATATTTTTACCAAGAGAACCATCCGCCGGGCAGAAACCGTGACTTCTGTTGATACAGCCAGTGAAGCACTTGCCGTATCTATCGGAGAAAGAGCCGGGGTTGACCTTGCGTATATGTCACAGCTTTCCGGGAAAACGGAAGAGGAACTGACGGAGGAACTTGCAGGAGTCATCTTTAAGAATCCAATCGGTGAAAAATGGGAGCCATCGGATGAGTACCTTTCCGGGAATGTAAGGGAAAAGCTGCGGATTGCGAAACAGTTTGCCGAAAATCATCCGGAATACATTGTAAACGTGCAGTATTTAGAGCAGGTACAGCCCAAAGACCTGGATGCGTCAGAGATTGAGGCAAGGCTTGGTGCAACCTGGATTTCGGAGGACTATATCACACAGTTCATGGCAGAGACATTCCATACACCAAGATATTATGTCGGGGACCGGATCAAAGTCCAGTATGCCGAAGTGACCGGGCAGTGGAATGTCACAGGAAAAAGTATAGACAGCTATGGAAATGCTCTTGTTACTTCTACTTATGGAACACAGAGGGCAAATGCGTACCGTTTGCTGGAAGATGCCTTAAATCTTAGGGATACCAAGATTTATGATACGGTGCAGGATGCGGACGGGGAACACCGGGAATTGAACCGGAAAGAAACGATGCTTGCACAGCAGAAACAGGAATTGATTCGGGAGGAATTTAAGTCCTGGATATTCAAAGACATGCACCGCAGGGAAGATTTATGCCAGATCTATAATGAACGGTTTAACAGTATCCGTCCAAGAGAATACGATGGAAGCCATATCCAGTTTGTAGGTATGAATCCGGAAATCACCCTGATGCCGCACCAGAAAAATGCGGTGGCTCATGTGTTGTATGGGAACAATACTCTGCTGGCCCACTGTGTAGGAGCTGGAAAGACGTTCCAGATGATCGCAGCCGGTATGGAAGCGAAGCGTCTGGGACTGTCACAAAAAAACCTTTATGTCGTGCCGAACCATCTGACGGAACAGTGGGGAAGTGACTTCTTACGCCTTTATCCGGGAGCAAATATCCTGGTTGCTACAAAGAAGGACTTTGAACCGGCAAACCGAAAACGGTTTTGTTCCCGTATTGCGACCGGGGATTACGATGCCGTGATTATCGGGCATACACAATTTGAGAAAATCCCTCTTTCCAGAGAACGGCAGATTGCCATGCTGGAACAGCAGATCGCAGATATTACGTTCTCTATCGAGGAAGCAGGACGGCAGGCAGGGCAGAATTATACGGTCAAACAGCTGGAAAAAACAAAAAAGAGCTTACAGGCAAAGATGAAAAAACTCAATGACCAGACCAGAAAGGATGATGTTGTGACATTTGAACAGCTGGGAGTAGACAGGCTGTTTGTGGATGAGAGCCATTCATTCAAGAACCTTTTTTTATATACAAAAATGCGGAACGTGGCAGGAATTTCCCAGACCGATGCACAGAAAAGTTCGGATATGTTTATGAAGTGCAGATACATGGATGAACTGACCGGCGGCAGGGGGATCACTTTTGCGACAGGTACTCCCGTGTCAAATAGTATGACAGAACTTTACACTATCATGCGTTATCTCCAGTATGACACACTCATGCGTATGGGCATGGGACATTTTGATTCCTGGGCGGCAACGTTCGGGGAGACAGTGACCGCAATCGAATTATCACCGGAAGGAACGGGCTATCGTGCGAAAACACGGTTTGCCCGTTTTTTTAATCTTCCGGAGCTGATCTCCATATTTAAGGAAGCTGCGGACATCCAGACATCGGATATGCTGAACCTTCCTGTACCGGAAGCAGAGTTTATCAACGAAGTCTTAAAACCAAGCGAGGAACAGCAGGAAATGGTCGGGGCATTTTCGGAACGTGCGGAAAGCGTAAGGGCAGGCTTAGTGAATCCAACCGAGGATAACATGCTGAAGATCACGAACGATGGAAGAAAATGTGCCCTTGACCAGAGATTATTAAATGAACTTCTTCCGGACGATGAAACAGGCAAGGTCAATACCTGCGTAAAAAATGCGTATCAGGTATGGGAGGAAGGAAAAGCAGACCGTACAACACAGCTAATCTTCTGTGACCTGTCCACACCGAAAGAGGATGGCAGTTTCAATGTGTACGATGATGTGCGGGAGAAGCTGGTTGCCAGAGGTGTACCGAAAGAGGAAGTTGCTTTTATCCATGAATATAACACGGAAGCAAAAAAAGCTGACCTTTTTGCAAAGGTAAGAGCCGGGCAGGTGAGAATCCTGATGGGTTCCACACCGAAACTTGGTGCCGGTACTAATGTGCAGGACCGATTGATTGCCTTGCACCATCTGGACTGCCCGTGGAAGCCGTCCGATCTGGAACAGCAGGAAGGTCGAATCTTACGACAGGGAAACCAGAATGAGAAGGTAAAGATCTTCCGGTACGTTACGGAAAATACATTTGATGCGTACATGTGGCAGATTCTGGAGAACAAGCAGAAGTTCATCAGCCAGATCATGACCAGTAAATCCCCGGTCAGGGCCTGTGAAGATGTGGATGATACGGCACTTTCCTATGCCGAGATCAAGGCACTTGCCACAGGAAATCCGTATATCAAGGAAAAGATGGATCTGGATGTGCAGGTCAGTAAATTAAAGCTCTTAAAGGCGAACCATACCAGTCAGATCTACCGCTTGGAATCCGATATTGCAAAGAATTTCCCAGTACAGATCAGTGCATTGAAGGAACGGATTGCCGGGATGCAGGCAGACTTGCAGGTCATAAAAAGCGTGGATTTACAGGACAATGATGCTTTTGTTATGAACGTAGGGAATGTCAATTATGCAGATAAAAAGGAGGCAGGGGAAGCGTTACTTGCAGCCTGTGCAGGATTAAAGACAGTCAGTACCGGCGGCAAAGTCGGGGAGTATCATGGATTTCGTCTGTCAGCAACGTTTAATGCATTCACCCATACATTTGAACTGACGGTCAAAGGAAAATGTTCCTATAAGCTGGAGATTGGAAAAGACCCCGCAGGAAATATCCAGCGTATTCACAATGCTTTTTCTTCTATCGAGAAAAAGTTGGCAGAGAGTGAGCAGAAACTGGAAACGGTACAACAGCAGCTTGCGACTGCACAGGAAGAAGTGAAAAAGCCGTTTCCAAAAGAGGCAGAACTGAATGAAAAGATGGAACGGTTATCGGAGTTAAATTCCCTGTTAAATATGGACGAGAAGGGAAATGAAACCATCATGGCAGATGAAGATATTGGCAGGGAAGCGAGTGCGGAAAGCAATAAGAGAGAATCTGTGGGAGAACGGGAACTGCCGGAAATCGCAGATAACATACATAAGCCTTCCATCGTAGACCGTCTGAAGCAGGAGAAAGCACAGCAAAACGCACTACAACAGCCGACTGTACAGAAGCCGGCAAAGAAGAAACACGAGCAGGAGTTATAAAAGTTTTCCCGTCAGAGGGTTCTCTGGCGGGAAACATCCAAAAGGAGGATTTTTATATGGCAAATAATATAGAGAAACAGTTAAAGGAAATATCGGAACGTCTGGAACAGGGCGTAAAGGAGATTTTTACTTCGGAACGGTATACGGAATATCTGAATACCATGTCCAAGTTTCATAATTACAGTTTTAATAACACCCTTCTGATCACCATGCAGAAACCGGAGGCTACTCTGGTGGCAGGGTATCAGGCATGGCAGAAGAAGTTTAACCGCCATGTAAAGAGAGGGGAAAAAGGAATCCAGATCATCGCACCGGCACCCATCCGTGAGAAACAGGAGATTGAAAAGATTGACCCGGTGACCAAAGAGCCGGTGATCGGGGATGACGGTCAGCCGGAAACAGAGATTGTTGAGATGGTCATTCCAAGGTTCCGTGTGACAACAGTATTTGATGTCAGCCAGACAGAGGGAGAACCGATTGCAGAGCTGGAAGTACCGGAACTTACCGGGAGCGTACAGTTTTATGACACGTTCATGGAAGCATTGCAGAACATTTCCCCTGTGCCAATCCGCATGATGGAGATAGAAGGGGAAGCAAAGGGGTATTATCATCAGACAGAAAAATATATCGCAATTCAGGAAAATATGAGTAATCTCCAGACCATGAAAACCGGAGTCCATGAAGTAAGCCACGCATTGCTGCATGACCGGGAGGTAATGGATGCGGAAGGGATTTTAAAAGACCGGACAACCAAAGAAGTAGAAGCATTATACCCATGTTTTTATAATGTTGATCTTTTAAATTATTTTCCATA
>NZ_QULA01000089.1:646-935 GCF_003481595.1 Blautia sp. OM07-19 | reverse complement strand
GTTACGGACAGTTCCTTCTGTTTTCCGGATACGGAAAGATATTTCCGCAGGATATTAAATGCACCTACTGCATCTGCGTTAAATCTTACTCCATCAGTTATATACATACCACGTTCTTTTCGATTTGATGCTTCTGCATGTCTTTTTGATACTTCTGGTGATAACGGGCTGCACTGGCTGGTATAGCTTTCCTCCTGTTTTATCAATTGTATTCCATACAGTTTCAGCTTATATTCCAGCATGATATACAGCCTGTTATATGGCAGGCTGTGAAACTTCTGGTTGGTCA
>NZ_QULA01000089.1:0-636 GCF_003481595.1 Blautia sp. OM07-19 | reverse complement strand
CTTCTGGTTGGTCATATGCCCCATATCTTTTTCTTTGCGGATATTTCGGATGTCTCCCACAACCACACAGCGGATATCTTCTTTTCTGCAGTATTCTGTAATCCATCTGGTCACTTTGTGGAGATAATCCTTCACTGCATTCTGCTTTTTCCTGTAAAGTCTCTGGATATGTTTCGATGATTTTGGATATTTTATTCCTCTTTTCGATTGCTGTGCATACCATCCGGACTGCACTCTGGCTATTTCTTTATGAAAATATCTTTCCAAAGAAAGATATTTTCTTCCCAGAATAAAAGTCCTGCCATTTCCAGAATCATAACAGGTCATCAGATTATGAAGTCCCAGATCAATCGATAAATAATATCCATTCTGAGAAAGCCGTTCCGGCTCTTCAATCTCATAAATAACAATAAGGTCGCATTTTCCGTTTTTTGGTGGATAGATCCGCAGCTGTTTTATATGATCCATGTTCCTGAAAATCTTATTTTCAAGATATAGAAATTTTTCATGGATCCCATAGGTTTCTTCCATATAGCTTTTCAGATCCTTTGGCAGAGACAGCCGCAGCTGGTCTGAGCCTTTCTCATGCCGGATCCCCATCTGCATGTATGTGACCGGTATATTATCCTGTTTAAA
>NZ_QULA01000088.1:371-1110 GCF_003481595.1 Blautia sp. OM07-19 | reverse complement strand
AAAACCTGTAAATGCGCAAAGAATCCCTGTAATTATTGGAAAACTAAAATTTTTAGAATATCAATTCCTTGATTTTTCCAAGTTCGCAGGATTCATTGAAAATACTGTTTAATGCAATACAGAGATTGTACGCCAGTACTTTATTGACCAGGCGGGTACATAATCCCTGAAAGCTTTTGGCCAGCACTCTTTCTGCATTTAGTTGACCAGTTAGCTGTGAAAACACAGTTTCTACCCGCCTTCTCTGTTTGAATATTAATTGACGCACAGATTTTGTCCAGTTTTCTTTACTGTTAGAACGCTTCAGGGCAAAAAGGCAGATATTTTGCTCCTGCATTTCCTGCATCAGCCTTTCACCGACATAGCCCTTGTCTGCTAAAACTGTGAAATTTGAACAATTGTCCACCAGATCCCGTAACCCTTCGCGGTCGTCTGTGGAGGCTGGTGTGATCTCAAATGCAGTAATGTAGCCTTCTAAGGTGATCAATGCATGTACTTTGTAACCGAAATAAGTTTCCTTTTTAGAAGGGCATTTTCCGTAATCAGCACCATGATTGCGAAATACTTTGCAATAGCGTGCACGCCCGAATTTACAGACCGCAAGCGGAAAACTGTCAATGATGCAGTAAGGACTGATGGGTACCGGGAAATCCGAAAGCAATTTTTGCCGTAATAATTCTGTCGTCTGCATCAATGCCCGCCTTGTTCTGTTAAAACGGCTTCTGCTGCAAAGCTGTGG
>NZ_QULA01000088.1:0-361 GCF_003481595.1 Blautia sp. OM07-19 | reverse complement strand
TAAAACGGCTTCTGCTGCAAAGCTGTGGGAAAAGGTGTCGGTAATTCTTTTTTACAAAAGAAAACCAGGCATTTTCAGAATCAATACCGACCAACTCTCCACAGAGAGCAATCGTAATGATTTCGGAATCAGATAGTTTTGCATCCAAAACATGGCGACGTTTTCTGACTTCCGAAGGTGCAAAGCGGTGATACAATTCATCAATAATAACGTAAGTGGTCAAAATAAAGTCTTCAAAAGTTGCGATAATCGTGGTATCATTACTTTGAAACTTCAACATGATGATGCCCCCTTTCAAATTTGTATGTCCTACAAATAAGATAGCACATTTTGTTGAAGTTTCTTTATATTTTATTTTATC
>NZ_QULA01000087.1:278-1171 GCF_003481595.1 Blautia sp. OM07-19 | reverse complement strand
TTGAATAACTGCGTGTCGCATTCTCGTTACTTTCAGTGATGAGTTAGACACGCAAATTTTTTATAAAAAAATAGAAATAGGGAGTTTTATTGGACTTAATAAGGAGTATAATAGAAAACACAAGAACAAATAGGACTTATTTGTATCAGTACAAGATAGAAAGGTTAAGAAGCAGATATGAAGATTACATCCAGCTATGGTGTGGAATTACGAAAACAGAATATCCCGATCCGTCAGACGCTGGATGTCTACAGGTCTGCTGTTAGTTATCTGGTAGAAATTTATGCGCAGGTATGGGAAGAGCTGGAAGGAATTCTGGAAGCGAAGAAACGTTTCAATGAAGCAGAACATCTGATACATACAACGAAAAAGAATCAGGCCCGTTTTGATTTTGACATCCGTTTTCAAAAGATGCCTTCTTATCTGAGAAGGGCAGCCATCCAGCATGCGCTGGGAAGCGTATCCTCTTACAAAACTCGACTGGGATTGTGGGAAAAAACAGGTCAGAGAGAAAGTAAACCGAAACTTGTATATGAGAATCATGCCATGCCGGTCTTTTACCGTGATGTGATGTACCGGGAGGATAAGGAAGGGAAGGATGCTGCTTATCTGAAACTATATGATGGGCATGACTGGAAATGGTTCCATGTACGGTTAAGGCATACCGACATGGAGTATCTGAGAAAGAACTGGTCCGGGAAAAAGGCATCTGCTCCGACATTGGAGAAAAGGCACAGGAAATATTTTCTGCGTTTTTCTTATACGGAAGATGTGATACTCACAAAAGCACCAGTCGAAGAACAGATTATCTGCGGTGTAGATCTGGGGATCAACACCGATGCAGTCTGTACCATTATGCGGTCGGATGGAACTGTCCTGGGAAGAAAGTTTAT
>NZ_QULA01000087.1:0-268 GCF_003481595.1 Blautia sp. OM07-19 | reverse complement strand
CGGTCGGATGGAACTGTCCTGGGAAGAAAGTTTATTGATTTTCCCAGTGAAAAAGACCGGATGTACCGTGTACTGGGACGGATACGGAGATTCCAGAGAGAACATGGATCTGCACAGGCAAAGAGCAGATGGGCTTATGCAAAACGCCTGAACATAGAACTGGGAAGGAAGATTGCAGGAGCAGTCACAAAATATGCAAAAGAGAACCATGCAGATATAATTGTTTTCGAATACCTGGAGACAAAAGGAAAGATATCCGGGAAAAAGA
>NZ_QULA01000086.1:0-1179 GCF_003481595.1 Blautia sp. OM07-19 | reverse complement strand
GAATCATAGTTTTATAAATGCTTACGATTTCTGCTTTTTGATAAAGTTAATGACATTGTTATAAATCAAGGGTTTTCGGCGTTTTTGATTTTCCGTAAATTACAAAGGGTATCAAATTTCATCAAATAACAACTCTGTCATTCCTAATGCCGCTGGAATTATCAGCAGCACGACTATCCATGCGCTCTGGAACAGTACCCAGGAAAGAATCGAAAGAATAAAGCAGACTACTATTTTCACACAGGCATCTGCTTTTATCTTTTGCTTTTTCAGCATTACGATGGAGGATATGAACAGGATCAGAAATATTACAAATAATAAAACAAGCCCTACTGCCACCAGAAAGGCTACAACTCCCGTCATTCCTCCAAGCAATGCTGTAAGCGAGCCTGGAAGTATAAGATATCCACTTATGTAGTCTCCGTTTTCTCCAGGGTTAGTTGCCAGATTCATACCAACCGTTGTAAGCTCTCCAGCATATCTGACAAGAAATAAAGATCCGATCCCAGCACAGAGAGAAAACATCATATAAACACCAATTAATATTGTGGAAATTAATGATCCCAGAGGGATTTTTTTATTATTCTTCATAGCATCTTCCCAGTTTTTATTTCATTCACTTCTCCTGAATCTCTTTACCGCTAATATGTTCAATGTCTATTTCAAAGAGCTGCACGGCTTTTCCTGAACGTTCGATTTCTTCGTCAATCAGCTGTTCATTTGGATAGTATTTTCTGGCGATTTTCTTAAGAATCTCTGTTGCTTCTGTGCCTTCTTCTAACAGATGACATCTGCCAAATACAACCGCACTTTGCACAAACGGTGCCCATGCTTCTTCCTCTTTTATGGTTTCATTTCCGTAAACGGTGAAGCATACTTTGTCACTGGCGCGCAGGGCATCAACTTTGTATCCGGCACGTGCTCCATGAAAATATATTTTCCCGGCATTTCTGTCATAAAAATAATTGACAGGAACTGCATAAGGATATCCGTCATCTCCATTTACCGCAAGTACGCCACGCCTGCTGCACTGCAAAAGTTCTTTCGCAGCATCAAGATCCATTTCTTTTTTCTTTCTTCGAATCGGTCTGAACATTGCTTTTCTCTCCTCATTCTTCTCTGTGGTCGAGTAGATACATCCGTTACCGAATGTATCCCTCACAGAATTCCGGACGTGCG
>NZ_QULA01000085.1:0-1417 GCF_003481595.1 Blautia sp. OM07-19 | reverse complement strand
AGTAGCTGTATAGCCGAAAGGCAAGCAGTATTGGTGTCATGGACGCACCCTGAAAAAAGACGGTATCCCGCCAGATTTCAGATGCTCTGATAACTTGTTGCCGAGTAGTTCACCTATTGGATTCTTTTCTCGATGCAGGAAGCGGATATTGAAAAATGCGAAGGGACATATTGAAGTAATGTTGTTGTGCATGTATAATTGTCTGTAAATGATACAGCATTCGGCAAGAGAAACGAAGGAGTAAAGGCACATGTGGAAATGTATACGTTGTGAAAAGGAAAATAAAGATACAGCAGAAATCTGTACAGAATGCGGGCATGGCAGAACAATGGATTATGTACAGCATAGAACACTGTCCAAGATTTCTGCGAAGCTGGCAAAAAACTGGAAAATATCCCGCAATACTGAAAAGGAAATAGAAAAACTCAATAACGAAAATCGGAAAAAGATACAGGATCTGAAAAAAAAGTATCGTCAGACGCAGCTGCAAGCCAAAAAAGACGCAACAAAAGAAACCCCGAATGAAAACAGAAAAAATGCAGAGGAAGTTATTCAGAAAAAACTGAGCAGCTTAAGAAGTTCTGTGGCATTTATGAAGGATGAAATTTCAAAAGAGCAGGATGAAATAAACGGATTGCATGTTGTTGTAGAAGAACAGAACAAATTGATAGAGAAAGATATTAAAGCAGATAAAAAAGTAACCACTATAGCTGTTGTTATAGCAGCTACTATTATAAACTCCCTGTTTGTATATATAGTTTATAGATATATGTTTAATGGGAGGTGGACTGCTGTTGAAGAATGTGTTAATCTGGGAAACTGGACAACACCGATCCTTATTTTTGCCATAGTTATATGTGATATTGGGTGGGCGATTGACTTGGAAGAGCGTGATTATTTAGTGTTTGATATTTTCGTTAGAATTATAGATTTGCTTATTGGCAGATTTATAGGAAAAATAAGTTATGAGACATGGAAACAGGCAAAAACTGAACGCGACAACGCCCAGAATTCAATTGACAAAAAGAAAAACGAAATCAACTCCATCTATCAAAAGATAGCTCCTTTAGAGAAACAGATAAGTAAAATTGAGGGCAGCATGAGTATTTTGACCGATAATCTGTCACGAGTATTGCCAGAGCATATGTCAGAAGAATTGGAACGATGGACCCGATGAGGTAATAAAGTAGATTTTATATTCTGTATGAGTAGAAAATTCAGAAAGACACATTTCAGTCCCCGCGGTGAAAGCTGTGGGGATTTTTGGCGATGAAAAGTGATTGTGTCAAAGACAGGTGAGTGACAGCACTTATCTGTTTTTTTTATCCAATTCTAAAATGAGCAGGTACATGTTGAACTGTTGAATAACTGCGCGCCGCATTCTCGTTACTTCCAGTGATGAGTTAGGCGCGCAAAT
>NZ_QULA01000084.1:0-1604 GCF_003481595.1 Blautia sp. OM07-19 | reverse complement strand
CAGACTGTAGACAAACTTGGTGTTGGGTGTTATGCCCAGCACCATTTTTCTTTTAAAACTTCTTTTCTTTTTATTTTTTTCAAAATCAACAAAAATCTGGCTGTATTCCAGCCTCGTTTTTCCAGAATTTTTGCCAGTTTTTTCAGATTCATGCATGCGAAGGTAAGCCCGGCTTTCATTTCCATCCGCGCCTTTCCTACATACTGCGTATATCGAAATCCATGTTGTTCTTTCGCTGTACCGAATATCCTCTCTATGGTTTCTTTTCTTAACTGATAGATCTGTCTGTTTCCTATCGTGTGCCGAATGTCTTCTGCCACTTCCATATATTCTTCCCATACATGACGTGTGATCAGTTTTATATGATCCTTGCTTTCTGTGCATTTTGAAAGATATTGGCATTCAGCACAATGTTCACCGCAGCTTTTATACTCTTTATATCCACTTCTGTTTGTTGTACTGTATGGCAATATATGTGCTCCCGGACATATATAACAATCATAGTATTCATCATATGCGAATTCGTGTTTTCCGAAAAAGTCTTCTTTGGTCTTGGGACGGGTATACGGAAAAAGTGGTTGGATTCCATCTTCCAACAGCTGATGGGCGATTGCCGGAGTTTTATATCCTGCATCTGCAACTACCATCTGCGGATTCAGTTTAGATATCTTATCGTATAATGCTTTAAAAGTACGACTGTCATGCTCATTACCAGGATGTACTGTATATCCAAGGATCCAGCCATGTTTATCACATGCAGTTTCTACTGCATATGCAAAAACATGTTTATGTTCTCCTTTTCGAAACCATCCACTTTCCGGATCACTGGTACTGCATTTCTGCGTTTTTACATCTTCAGGAATTTTCTCTTCTTTGGAATCTTTATTGTTTCCATTTCCACCGGATGCCGGTGGCTGATTATCATCTTTTTTCTTTAATGATTTCTTTCCATGTGCCAGGCGGTCTTTTTCAATCTCTTTATTTAATTCTTCTTCATACCAGAGCGCCTGTTCATATGCAACTCTTTTCCGCATTTTTTTACTGTTTGCACAGGCTTTTACATGTGTTGCATCCACGAAGATCTGTCCTGTATTTACAAGATTATATTTCATACAGTCTTCCAATATCTTTGAAAAGATCTGCTCAAAAAGGTCTGTGTCTTTGAAACGGCGGGTATAATTCTTTCCAAATGTAGAAAAATGAGGTATCGGATCTAGCATGTCCAGTCCAAGAAACCAGCGGTATGCAACGTTTACCTCGATCTCTTTCATGGTCTGCCGCATGCTTTTTATTCCATAGAGATACTGAATGAATGGTATCTTTATCAGCATAACGGGATCCATACTGGGACGGCCGTTATCCGGACAGTATTTTTCTTCAACCAGATCATAAATAAAGTTCCAATTGATTGCTTTATCAATCAATCGCAGCATATGGTTTTGAGGTACCATGTCATCCATGGAAAACATCATCATTTGTTCTCTTTTTTTATCTGCATTTTTCGTCATCATAAAAAACACCGCCCTTCTGATATTTATTATATCAGAAAAGCGGTTCCAACAATAGCAAAACCCTGCAAAAGCAGGGCTTTGTCTACAGTCTGA
>NZ_QULA01000083.1:0-1618 GCF_003481595.1 Blautia sp. OM07-19 | reverse complement strand
GAAAAGCGGTTCCAACAATAGCAAAACCCTGCAAAAGCAGGGCTTTGTCTACAGTCTGACATTCTGCTCTTGCAAAATGGCTTTATCAGATATTCTATTTTGTTATATTCAGTATGGGCGTGACAGTATTCCAGTATCTTGTATTTACATTTTTATCAGGGATTTTGGGAATTGGTCTGGCTGGTACAGAATTTATGTGGCCAAAGGTTTCTATGAATCTGTTTGGAGTAAAATTTACATGGAGTTTGTTGGGGTATAATGTATTGCGTGATGCAACGGGAAATATACTGATCGGTGGTGGACTTGGCTATTTTATCAGTTATGAACTGGGGTCATTTCTTGCACAGTGTATCAATTTTCCACTGCAGAGAAATATTACTTTTAAAAGCCATGGAAATCCTGTGTATCAGGCAATCTGGTATTTTGTTGCATGGGTGGTAATTTCACTGATCTGTAATGGATTTAATAATCTGTGGATGCCAGTTGCATCTGCATATGTGGCACCGGCAGTCTATAACATGCTTGTGACAATTATTACAGGTGGAGTTTCCATGGTGATTTTTTTCTTTGTGTTTAAAATTATTTTCCCGGAGGGGAAGGCTGAATAGAAGAAAATAGCAAGTATGCCTGAAATCTAATAATAAAAGAGATGAGGAGTAGTAAGAAAATCAGACAAATATATTTTTCCAAGAATTTGTCGTAAAAATGTGGTCAAACCAAGAAAATCGAGTGCGAAAGAGAATGTTATGCCATGCACAGCTCGGGAAAGAATTCCCTCGCTGTAGGGCTGTCGCCCTATAAAATAGCAAAAAAAGACGCCTTTGTAAGTAAACTAGCAGGGCGTCTTTTTTCACCATTTTGCATGGCTCGTAGCGTTCACAAAATCTTCACAAAATAATTAGCACTCACCTCTTGATAATGGAAGTCGATTTTTGTCCTGTCTTGTGTATCCCGGAAGTGCCTGTTTTACAGGCTTTCCGGGGCATCAGTCATTTTGTCTGGTATTGTAAAGCAGTGTCAGATTTGTCGTAAATGTCGTAAATTTGTGGTCAAAAAATGATGAGAAATGGAGAGTGCTAATAAAATGAAATTAACGTATACAAATGTAAATGGATATCTGATCCCGAATCTCACCTATAAATCCGGTGAGCAGATGGAGCAACTTGGCAAGTATGGTTTTCTTCGCAGAGATTATCTGAAAAACCATCGAAATTCAACCTATCAGGTGATGCTTCTGCAGGATACGATTGGAGAGCATCTTCTGGAAGTGGACAAGGCAGCCAGGGAACGGGAAGAAGTGATTCTGAAACAGTTGGAAGAAAAAGAACTACTGCCGGATAAGGAGAAAGATCAGATGGCATGGGTAAGAGCTGCCAATCAGCACAGAGCGATTGCAGAAGAGATTATCCTGAAAGAATTGATTTATGTATAAGGATTGCCAGTAACTAATCTGGCAGGTAACTGATAAAAATAGAATATTGTGAGCGAAGTAAGACGTGAGTCATAAGATATGGCTTGCGTCTTTTTCTTTTGAACTGGAAAGGAGGATGGGAGCATGGCAGTGCGTCCAGCTAAGGGTGAAGCATTTAATGGGTGGAAATCCCATCCGGTAAGGTAT
>NZ_QULA01000082.1:0-1773 GCF_003481595.1 Blautia sp. OM07-19 | reverse complement strand
GGAAGTGTGGTAACACATGGAGCTGACTGCTACTAATAGGGTGAGGGCTTGACCAAGAAAAGCATGGTCAATTGATTCAGAAATGTCAACATGTATGTGGTTTTGAAGATACGAAAAGAAGAAGCTAGAGCAAAATTCGCTCTAGCTTCTTTTTTTTAATTCTCTTTTTCCCCTTTTCCTCCAATTTCCCCCAACCCACAGGGCGGCGCAAAGCACGCCCGTCCCCACACTAAAGCCGCGTGGCCAAGAAGGGGGAGTCTGAGGGGGAACTTCGGCCTTCGCAGACTCCGAGATACCTTCCCCCTCAGGATTTCGCCGGATGCGCCAGCATCCATTTAAATAAAATAAAACAAATAATCACCGACAACAACGACCCACAAGCCGTCGCAATCCCCATCGGAAACAACGTATCCGGAAACCACAACGAAGTCAGATACACCCCTGGTATCCTCACCAGGAGAATCGACATGATATTATGCAGGAAAGAAAATCCCGACCTTCCATAAGCACAAAAATACCCACTAAAACAAAAATGAACCCCCGCAAAAATACAATCAAAAATATATCCCCGGATATACTGACTTCCCAGCACAACAACCGTCGCATCCGAAGTAAACAACGACACCACAGGTCCTGCAACAAACTGTATCACAACAGCCACGATCACCCCAAATCCAGCCGCGATCAAAATCCCATAACGAAGCGTCCTCGAAGCACGCTCATGCTTCCGCGCCCCAATATTCTGTGCACAAAGAGCAGAAACCGTAGAAAGCATAGAAGAAGGAACCAAAAACAAAAAGCTGATGATCTTCTCCACGATCCCCACAGCCGCCGCCGTATCCAATCCACGTCGATTGGCAATAACCGTGATCACAATAAAAGCAACCTGGATAAATCCATCCTGCAGCGCAACCGGAATGCCAATATTCAGAATTTTCTTCATAAATCTATGATCCGGACGAAAATCCTTCCGCGACAAAGAAATCCCGGTTTCCTTTTTCATGATCACGATCAGTGCAATGACCACACTCACAAGCTGCGACAAAGTAGTACCAAGCGCAGCCCCAACCGGACCAAGGTGTAAATATCCCATAAACAGATAATCCAGCCCGATATTCACCACACACGCAATTGCAATAAAATACATCGGACTTTTGGAATCCCCGATCCCACGAAAAATCGAACTGATAATGTTATACGCCGTAATACATGGAATCCCAATAAAACACACCGTAAGATAAACCACAGTTCCAGTTACCGCTTCCAAAGGGGTAGACATCACAGATACAATTGGATGAACAAGAAGAAGCAGGATCATCATCAGCCCAACAGCAACAGCCATAAACAAAGCAACCGTGTTTCCAATCGTCCTGGAAGCACTTTTTTTGTCCCTGGCACCGATTGCCTGTGCAATGGTAACCGTAGAACCCATGGCAAGGCCGACGATCATAACAGTGATCATATGCATAACCTGGCTGCCGATCGAGACAGCAGTAGTACTCGCGACCCCCTCAAACTGACCAATGATAAAAAGATCAGCCATGCCATATAAAGTCTGTAGAAAATAAGATAAGAGATATGGCAGTGAAAAATAAATGATATTTTTCAGAACACTGCCGGAAGTAAGATTTTTTTCCATAAAATTATTGACTCCTTTCCATCTGATTTTAAACATTACAATGGTTGTAGAGTCAATAACTTTTTTACATCACCGCTGGTCGAGTAGATACATCCGTTACCGAATGTATCCCTCACAGAATTCCGGACGTGCGG
>NZ_QULA01000081.1:0-1907 GCF_003481595.1 Blautia sp. OM07-19 | reverse complement strand
ATCGAGTAGGAGACGGCTTTTGCCGCCGACCTCTCACACCACCGGACATGCGGTTCCGCATCCGGCGGTTCAGTTAACTTGACATCTCGCTTTACAAAGATATTCCTCTGCTGAGAGTAAACCAAATTTCTTCAAACGTGCATTTGACATCGCATAACAAACAGTTTTTGTACGGCACACTCGGGCATATCCATGAAATCCCGCCGCACACCTTGCATTCTTTTTACTAATACCCAGTTTTACCAAATTTTTATATCTGGTTTTTGGATTTTTCCAATGTTTCCATATGCACATCCTGAATCTATACCTGATTACTGTATCAAGTTTTCGGGTTACTGTAAGAATTGAGCCAATTTTAAAGTAATTAATCCATCCTCTTACTACCTCTGCTATCTTTTTCGCTTTGTATGAATTACTCACGCTCCACTTACGGCTCGTAAGTTTCCTGACTTTCTTCATTACTTTATCCAATGACTTTTTCGGAACTTTCATCCTATGTTTCTTTTCCTGAAATTGATAATAAAAAGCAAATCCCAGATATTGTATTTCGGTAGGTCTGCCTATTCTACTCTTGTCCTTGTTCACTTTTAACCGCAGGACATTCTCAATATATTTCGTGACTGATTTCATTACTCGTGTCGCAGCTTTTTCACTTCTGACAAGAATAATACAGTCATCTGCATATCGTACAAATCTAAGTCCCCGACTTTCAAGTTCCCAATCCAGTTCATTTAACAGTATATTTGCAAGAAGCGGCGAGATATTTCCTCCTTGTGGGGTTCCAACCTCTGTTTCTTCCATTTGTTCTCCGACCATGACTCCACTTGCCAGAAATTTTCGGATTAGTGAAAGTGTTTTCCCATCCTTGATTTCTTTGTTCAGAATAGATATCATCTTATCATGTTCTACTGTATCAAAGAACTTTTCCAGATCAATATCAACGACCCAGTTATATCCCTCATTCATGTATTCAGCCGCTTTTAACACTGCCTGTTGTGCACTCTTTCCAGGTCTGAATCCATAACTGTTTGTATGAAATTTCCGTTCATATATAGGTGTTAATACCTGTGCAGCCGCCTGTTGAATCATGCGGTCTGTAACTGTAGGTATTCCAAGTTTTCGCTTACTTCCATTATCTTTAGGAATCTCCACCCTTTTTACTGGCATTGGTTTATATGACTGATTTCTTATACTCTCTCTGAGTTGATGACCATTTACTTTCAAATGAGAAAACAGGTCATTACATTCCATTCCGTCTATCCCTGCCGCACCCTTATTCTTTATTACTTGTTTATAAGCACGGTTCATATTTTCATTTGACAGAATGTCATCTATAAATATTCTTTGTTTCTCCATGCGTTGTTTCCTTTCCCTTTCGTGAGCTTCAACCACATAGTACTTGTGGTACCCCTCTCGGCATGTGTATTGTCAAAAACTCTCAATTGGGACTTACTCCAACTGATTAACTGTTCCGTCCTTCGCTCCATCCCCATTACAGAGACTTCTTCACTACTATGACGTCTGCTGACTTCCTATGGTTCGTTGTTACTATGGCTAATGATACCACCCATAGGATCTCCCACGGTTAAAAACGTCATCTTTCCCATCATCTATCCGCCATGTCTACTACCAGTCTTTTGTTAGCTATCGGACTTCAACCTGTTCAGCGGTCTTATCCAGACTGTAAGCCTTATACATGATTTCTGTTCGTCGGACCAATGGTTTGCCTCAGGCTTCCTTCAGATTCCACTTTACAGTGGACACCCTTGCCATATTGACTATGCGCTTCCCGCTAACGGGTACGCTTAGGACTTTCACCTTTAAGAATAACGTTCGCGCCGGGCGAACTGAACTACTCGGCAACAAGTTACCAGAGCATCTGAAATCTGGCGGGATACCGCCTTTTT
>NZ_QULA01000080.1:0-1938 GCF_003481595.1 Blautia sp. OM07-19 | reverse complement strand
TTCCTCCCTATATAGTCAAGTCTTTTTTCCTTGAAAATCAAGGATTTTTTAGTGTTTCATCAATAAATATCCCAGAAGAAGGAGCCATAGGAATGGACATTTCTCTGTATCTGGTACGAAAATAGTGGATTTTGGGTGCACGAAGTAAAACGTCTTCTTATTTCGTTTTACATGGCCTTGTGTGTACCCATCCATCTACGGCAGCGAACCTCCCATATCTACCAGGATCATCAGTCTATGCCAAGTCCTAACTTCTCTCGTCCCGCCTGTCCATAACCAGGGTGTCAGCTTAGCTCCTCTACAGGGTCATGCCCTCTGGAAAATATTCCTGCCGACTACTGGCTCATTCTTTGTTTGTTGTATTACTGACTTCTTTCCTGCAACAGCACCTTCCGGTGGACGTTTTCCTGTTACATTCCATTTGTTTATTGCTTCCAGCTATCATGGCTGGTCTCAGCCCTTCATTCTTTCCTTTCAAAGGCTCAGACCGGCCATGATACACTGTTTCTTTCTCTTTATGCTGCTAACTGTATTTCTGGTCTTACAATGTCATTTAACATCTTCTGACTGTCATAATCCACGCCTTTCGTTAGTATCGTATAAAATATCCGGATCAGTTTGCATGCCACCGCTATCACCGACTGCATCTTTTTTAGTGGATTTTTTTCCCTCGTCCGATAATAACTATGGATCTCTTTAAACTCTTTATTTTTCCCAATCACGGATATCGCAGCTTCATACAATGCATATCTCAAACGCTTTCTTCCCCTGTGGCTGATCCTGCTCTCCCCGTTATGTTTCCCGGAGCTGTCTGCAACAATGGCATAACCGGCAAGTTTCTGCACCTGTTTCGGATTATCAAAACGTCCAATGTCTCCTACTTCTGCGATAAAGCAGCTTACCGTCTTTATCCCTATCCCATTGATCTCCATCAGCTTATCTATATAGGGAATCTCAGAAAGTGTTTCCTTTATCTCTTGCATAAGTTCATCCATCCGGTTTTTGTATGTTTCGTAGTCATTCAGTAGGTTTCGGATCTCTTTCCTGGCACTTCTCGGTGCTTCCGTATTTCCGATGCTGTGCTCCGCTGCTGTTACCAGGGTCGTTGCCCTCTTTATCCCAGCGCCTTTCAGCCTTGCATCTCTCCATATCTTATTCACTCCATTCACGCCAAGCTCTTTGATATCACATGGCAGTGGTGCCTGTTTAATTACCATCAGTCCGCTTACCGCATCCGGATTCCTGTAAACGTCTTTTATTTCTGGAAAATAAATGCTGAACCAGCGGGCGATCCTGTTTTTGATTCTTGTAATCTCTTCCTGTGTCTGAATACGAAGGTTGGACAGATTTCTGATCTCTGCATAGATTCCGGTTGGAATATATGGATAAGAAAATCTTCCCTCATTCACCAGACCCGCAATTGTTTTTGGATCTTTACGGTCATTCTTGCTCGGGTTATTATCATCCAGTTCTTTGGACTTCTTAACATGATGCGGATTTACATGCACCGGCTTCATTCCCTGTTCCTGCAGGTACGCTCCAAGGTTCAGCCAGTAATGTCCCGTCGGTTCCATTCCTGGAATAATCGTTTCCATTCCATGTTTTTCCGCCATATCATTCATCCATGCTTTAAAAGAAGCAAATCCGGCTTCGTCATTACTGAAAGCAAAAGGCTTTTTCGAGTACTCATAATTGCGCCAGTTAAAAGCCCTTGCATAATGCGTTTCACTTCCAACATCAATACCAACAATTAAAGTTTTTTCCGTAATAGATGCAATTTTTGCGTTCTGTGTGTTATAATTCATTTCAAGTACCTCACTGTTTGATAAGATTTTTTACTAACCGTCCAAAGTCAGTAATCTTATTTTACTCTGAGGTATTTTTTTCTCAACCTTCTTTCTCGGAATTCCCTATATTTGAATTATACAAGAAGCTCCT
>NZ_QULA01000008.1:0-154805 GCF_003481595.1 Blautia sp. OM07-19 | reverse complement strand
TTCTTCGTGACAGCTCAGTTAGAATACCACTATAAAACCAATCTGTCAACACCTTTTTTAGATTTTTTTGCAATTTTTGTCGATGTACTGCTGAACTTCATGTAAAGAAGGTAAGATGCTGTCTGCCAGCTCCTCCATTTCTTCTGTTGGAGCTGCCTGATCCGGCACCATGATCGGGTGCATTCCGGCTCTTTTGGCGGATCTTATTCCATTGTAGGAGTCCTCGATCGCATAGCAGTCCTCAGGCCGCTCCTGAAGGCGTCTGCAGGCTTCCAGATAGATGTCTGGCTCCGGTTTGCTCCGACTGACCATATCCCCGCATACGATCTCATCGAAATAGGAAAGCAAGCCTCCTTCCTCGAGTTCTCTCGTCACAAGATCTCTTCTTGTGGAGGAAGCTACCGCTGTCTTTATATTTTCTCTGCGGAGATATTCCAGGAGTTCCCGGATCCCCGGTTTCTTCGGAAGCTTCCCTCCTGCTGCATTTGCGTGGAAAAGATCTGACATTTCTTTTTTGTATTTGTCATATGGAAAATCCTGTCCATAACGCTCGAAAAAAATTTCTCTGGTCACTGTAGCATTGATCCCCAGGCATGCCCTGCAGGTTTCCTCTATATCTGCGACTCCATATTTCTCTGCCACAACCTTCCACATACGGAACACAAGCGTCTCTGAGTCAAAAATAACTCCATCCATATCAAATACAACTGCCTTCATCTTTTCCCCCTTGGTATTTATTTCGTTACTGTTCACAGCAACTTTATTTCTGCATGATAAAACGTATCGCATCCTGAATCCAGGAAACGTATACCAGTTTGATCCCTTTGATCTTCTCTGTAGCTGACCTGCATACTTCCGGCAGGATCACTGTTTCAAAACCGAGTTTCTTCGCTTCTGCGACACGCTGTCCTGCCATGCTCACAGCACGCACTTCTCCACTCAGACCAATTTCGCCAAATGCGATCACAGAATCCGGTATGACGATATCCTTACAGCTTGAAACGACTGCCAGTGAAATCCCGAGATCGATCGCCGGCTCTGTCATCTTCATTCCACCTGCAATATTGACATAGGCATCGCAGGCTGCCAGATGGATGCCGACTTTTTTCTCCAGAACTGCCATCAGAAGGTTTACTCTGTTAAAGTCTGTTCCCACTGCTGTTCTTCTCGGAATTCCGAAATTGCTCTGGCATACCAATGCCTGTATCTCCACCAGGATCGGCCGTGTTCCTTCCATAGAACATGCCACGATCGACCCGGAAGTGTCGCTGGGCTTTCCATTCAGCATAAATTCTGACGGATTCTTAACTTCCTCAAGTCCTGTGCTTCGCATTTCGAATACACCGATCTCATTGGTAGAACCGAAACGGTTCTTGACTGCACGCAGGATCCGATAGGAAGCATGTCTGTCTCCCTCAAAGTAAAGCACGGTATCTACCATATGCTCCAGCACACGGGGACCTGCCACGTTTCCTTCTTTGGTCACATGACCTACGATAAAGATCGATACGCCCTGTCCCTTGGCAATCTGCATCAGGATATTGGTGGACTCTCTTACCTGAGAAACACTTCCCGGTGCAGAACTGATATCCTCATGAAACATAGTCTGTATGGAATCGATCACAACGGTATCCGGCTTCTTGCGCTCGATCACTTCGCGGATCGTTTCCAGATTTGTCTCACACAGAAGCTGCAGCTTCTCATTAAATTCTCCGATTCGTTCTGCGCGGAGCTTGATCTGGCGCAGGGATTCCTCTCCTGAAATATACAGTACATTGCTTCCTGATAGTGCAAGATTCCGGCACACCTGTAAAAGAAGGGTGGATTTTCCGATTCCCGGATCTCCACCCACTAAAACAAGAGAGCCGGGGACGATCCCGCCCCCGAGCACTCTGTCAAGCTCGCCAATCTTTGTCAGCCGCCGTTCATCCTCTGACAGTGAAATGTCCTTCAGACGAACTGGTTCCGGACGCTTCCCCGGATTCTGAAAGGAACTGCTACCGGATGAAGAAGATTTCTTCGTGGAAACCGTCTCCTCTACGAAAGTATTCCATGCCTTACAGCCCGGACACTGTCCCATCCATTTGGAGGATTCATATCCGCATTCCTGACAAAAATAAACAGTCTTTTTATTTTTTAGCATTTTTTGATCTCAACATGTACGGCTTTGTCGCCTCCCAGTTCTGCACTGAAAGAAAGCTTACCGCCAAGGTTTGTTTTCATTTTGCCTGCATCTGCGCCATCGATGGAGATATCATATTCTGTATCTGCTTCCATCTCTACGGTGATCTGTGCATCCTCAGTTCCTTCTACGTCAAAACTCATGCTGGAGCCGTCCTGTTTCAGAGAAAATACAGCAGTTCCCGGTACGGATTCATATACAAACATGCCATTTCTCTCGAGTTTGGTGATCTCTTTGAATGTTTTTACCTTGTACATATCTCCCTGATGTGCGAAATCTGATACCTTGGATTTCTGTGGCAATTCATAATTGCCAAAGCTGATGCTCTGATTCTCTTCTGTACGGATCAGTTCCTTTACTACTGCCATAACCAATGTCCTCCCTAAGACTTTTCTGTTGTGTTTTCGACACCTGTGGATTGCTCCTTAGTGTCTTTTTATTATAACATTGACCACTTTTTTTGACCAGTATCCTGTTTAAGATTTTATAGCTTTTTTAGATTTTGGTTTCTTCTCATCTTCTGAAAGTGGAGTAAAACGGATCTCTTTCTGATGAAGCTGGATCCGGACGGTATCTCCTCTTTTGATGGTTCCTTCGAGAAGTGCATTTGCCATCGGATCTTCCAGTTTTGTCTGGATAGCTCTTCTTAATGGTCTGGCCCCATATTTGCTGTCAAAACCTGCTTCTGCAAGGAAATCCCTGACAGATTCTGTGATCTTAAGCTGGATATCAAGCTGTTCTTTACAGCGTTTTTCCAGTGTTTTGAGCATGATGTTGACAATCTTTTTGATGTGTGTCTTGTTCAGTGGATGGAATACCATGATCTCGTCAATACGGTTCAAAAACTCCGGTTTGAACAGACGGCGGACTTCTTCCATAACACCAGATTTCATGCGTTCATAATCCTGCTTCTCATCATTGTTGGAAAGGAAGCCAAGCTTCTTCGGCTCAATGATCGCCTGCGCACCAGCATTGGATGTCATAATGATGATCGTCTGCTTGAAGTCCACTTTTCGTCCATGTGCATCTGTGATATGTCCATCATCCAGAACCTGAAGAAGAATATTAAACACATCCGGATGTGCCTTTTCAATCTCATCAAACAGAAGCACACTGTATGGATTTCTGCGTACTTTTTCGCTGAGCTGCCCGCCCTCATCGTATCCTACATATCCCGGAGGTGATCCGATCAGTTTGGATACGCTGTGTTTCTCCATGTACTCAGACATATCAACACGGATCATTGCCTGCTCACTTCCAAATACGGCCTCTGCCAGCGCTTTGGAAAGTTCGGTCTTACCTACACCGGTAGGTCCAAGGAAAAGGAAGGAACCGATCGGGCGGTTTGGATCTTTGAGACCGACACGGCCTCGTTTGACTGCCTGTGCAACTGCCTTTACTGCTTCTTCCTGACCGATCACACGTTTATGAAGTTCTTTCTCAAGACGTGCAAGACGTTTCGTTTCACCCTCTGTAAGACGCTGTACCGGGATCTTGGTCCAGTCGGAAATGATGTCTGCCACAGATGCCTCTGTCACAGATATTTTCTTTCTTTTGTTTCTGCGTTCTTCTTTTTCTTTATATTTGGAAATTTCTGTTTCTATTTCACGCTGGCGCGCCTGAAGTTCTTTTGCCAGGGAAAGATCTGCCTGCTTGACAGCTTTTTCCTTATCTTTCTGGATCTCGTGGAGTTCCACTTCCATGGCATCTACTTCCGGTGCCATGCGGTAGCCGCTGAGACGTACTTTGGAAGCTGCCTCGTCGATAATATCGATGGCCTTATCCGGCAGAAAACGGTCATTGATGTAACGTTCGGACATTTTTACTGCTGCTTCAAGTGCACTGTCCTCGATCACCACGCCATGATGCTTCTCATAATACGGGCGCAGTCCCTTAAGGATCTCGATGGTTTCTTCCTCTGACGGTTCTTCTACTGTCACTGGCTGGAAACGTCTCTCCAGAGCGGCATCTTTCTCAATGTATTTCCTGTATTCCTCCAGGGTCGTTGCTCCGATCAGCTGGATCTCGCCTCTGGAAAGAGATGGTTTCAGAATGTTGGAAGCATCCAATGCTCCCTCTGCACCGCCCGCGCCAATGATCGTATGCAGCTCATCAATAAAAAGAAGAATTCCCTGATTGCTGCGTACTTCATTGATCACATTTCGGATTCTTTCCTCGAATTCTCCACGATATTTGCTTCCTGCCACCATTCCGGACAGATCAAGGACTACGACTCTCTTGTTTTTGACAGACTCCGGAACCATGCTAGAAATGATCCTCTGTGCAAGCCCTTCTACGATTGCAGTCTTTCCGACGCCTGGCTCACCTACCAGACATGGGTTGTTTTTTGTTCTTCTGCTTAATATCTGGATCAGGCGGGCAATCTCTTTGTCCCTGCCTACTACCGGATCCAGGTTTCCATCTGCTGCCATTGCCGTCAGATCACGGCTGTACTGATCCAGCGTCGGTGTTGTGGATCCCTGTTTTCCCTTCTGGTTCTTTGGCATCTGTAATTCTTCCGGAATTGCATTTGTATCAATCCCTGCCGCCGCGAGAACTGCGCTGTATAATTTCTGGATATTTACACCCATGGTATACAGAAGTCTGGTTCCTACACAATCTGTCTCTTTGAGCATTGCCAAAAGCAGATGCTCTGTTCCTGCCAGATCTTCCTTCTGCTTCTCGGCTTCTTTGACTGCCTGTTCTCTGACTTTCTGTGCTCTTGGACTGTAGCCGGCGGATTTTTCTGCTACAAGCACTCCGGATGGTGCGATCAATTTCGTGATCAGGGATTCCAGTTTTTCCCTGTCTACGCCAAATTCTTCCAGAATCTTACCTGCAGTTCCTTCCTGTTCATCAAGAAGTCCTACCAGTATATGTTCTGTCCCAATATATGAATGTTTCCAGGATCGGGCTGTACTTTCCGCAAGTTTCAGTGCTGCCTTTGCCTGTCTGGTAAATTTCTCCTGCATTCCTGCCTCCTCTTTTTATGCTATTCTATTCCATATTCGTCAAAAATCTCATCGATCAGATCGTGAACTTCTGCTCTGGAAATATTTTTGCAGTATCCTCTTGCGAGGGCTACCATGAGATTCTGTTTCATTTCTTCCAGTGCCTTCATCTTGTCCACATCAATCGCAATGATCGCGCCACGGCGGCGGTCGATCGTTACAAAGCCTTCCTGCCGAAGCAGGGAATATGCCTTGTTCACAGTATGCATATTAATGCCGATGGTATCTGCAAGCTGTCGCACAGAAGGAAGCGGATCTCCCTCCTGAAGCCTGGATGTGGCAATTCCCATGATGATCTGATTCATCAACTGCACATAAATAGCCTCATCACTGTTAAAGTCTATTTCAATGACCATAATCCTCAGCCCCTTATCTTTCATAATAACATCATGTTATACATATGGTAGCACATAATCTGGATTTTGCAAGTATAATTTTATAAAGTTTATCCTGTCTAATCCCCGCGTGAAAAGATATAAAAAACAGACAGCCCGAAGACTGCCTGTTTCTTATACTTATATTTTTAACCAATTATTTTTTTGAGCTGGTCTCTGTTGAGAACAAGATTGAATCCCATAGGGTTGATAACCAGTGATTCTGCCTGCTCGATCAGGATATTTGGAAGTTTGTTAAATGGTACTTTGGCAATACGAAGTTTCTTTCCTTTTGCGAATTTCTCAAATTCCATAACATCGGAGAATACCGGCTGAAGGATCTTACCTTCTTTGTTCTTGAGGTAAGGAATGTTTATCTTGTCCGGCTCATCTCCCTTGCGCTGCATTGCAACAAGAAAATCTGATTTTCTTAAGTTTACGATCACTTCTTCTTCCAGTGCTCTTAAGTTCTTGTGCTCTTCCTGAGGTACCGGACGGCGAAGTTCCTGCATGAAGTAGATTCCGGAAAGCTGCAGTGTCGGATTGATCAGCGGACGCTTCTGCGGCTCTACTTTGCTGAGATCCGGCTTTCTTACGATTCTTTCAAGATCGATCTCCATCTGCTCACCGCCATCATTCCACATGATCGTGTTTACACCGATAGAGAATAACAGACCGTACATCTTAGGGAAATCTTTCTTTTCGTAACGCATTCCCATAAGGAGAACTTTTTCTTCGATTTTCTTTTTGCCAAATTCTTTGATTGCTTCTTCCTCTGTGAAAAACCATGCCTGGTCGTTGAATGATTCTTCCCCACAGGTTACATAAGGAAGCTTCGTAGTCTGAGAGTATGCTACAAAAATATTCTCCCTTCCCTGAATTTCCTTAATTGTTTCTTCTACACTTGTTCCCATATTTTGTCCTTTCAGGCCTCGTCAATAGCCTTTCCTATGTCGTGGCGCATATATTTATTTGCAAACTGGATCCAGTCTGTTGCCTCGTAAGCATTCTTACGGGCTTCCTTAAGATCCTTTCCAGTTGCAGTGATTCCAAGGACACGGCCGCCGTTGGTAACGATCTCGCCATCCTTGAATTTGGTTCCTGCATGGAAGCAGTAATAGCCTTCTTTGTCCTTGAAGTTCTCAAATCCATGCATTGGAATTCCTTTTTCGTATTTTACCGGATATCCATCACTTGCCAGAACGACACAGACAGCTGCATTATCCTCAAACTCAAGATCTACCTGATCCAGAGTTCCATTTACGCAAGCTTCCATCACTTCGATGATGTCTGTCTTCATTCTCGGAAGAACAACCTGTGCTTCCGGGTCACCAAAACGTGCATTGTACTCCAGGACCTTCGGTCCGTCGGCTGTCAGCATCAGTCCAAAGAAAATGATTCCTGTAAATGGACGTCCCTCTGCTGCCATCGCATCAACCGTTGCCTGGTAGATATGCTCCTTACAGAACTTATCCACTTCCTCTGTATAAAACGGGCTCGGTGAAAAAGTACCCATACCGCCTGTGTTCAGTCCCTGATCTCCGTCTTTGGCACGCTTATGATCCTGTGCGGATGTCATCGGACGGATCGTCTTGCCATCCACAAAGGAAAGGACAGACACTTCACGTCCTGTCATAAATTCCTCGATGACCATTGTATTTCCTGCACTGCCGAACTTCTTGTCCTCCATGATCTCCTTAACTCCGGCTTCTGCTTCTTCCAGAGTATTGCAGATCAGAACACCCTTGCCGAGTGCAAGCCCGTCTGCCTTGAGCACGATCGGGAACTTGACCTGTGTATGTAAATAATCCAGTGCTTTCTGTGGATCGTCAAAGTTTTCGTATCCCGCTGTCGGAATTCCATATTTTTTCATGAGGTCTTTGGAAAATGCCTTGGATCCCTCCAGGATCGCTGCGTTCTTGCGAGGTCCGAACACCTTGAGTCCGCGTGTCTCGAACACATCTACAACACCGCCAACCAGCGGGTCATCCATTCCGATAATTGTAAGATCAACAGAATTCTTCTCCGCAAAATCAGCAAGTTTCTCAAATTCCATTGCTCCGATGTCTACACACTCCGCATATTCAGAAATTCCTGCATTTCCCGGTGCGCAGTAGATCTTGTCTACCTTCGGGCTCTTGGCCACGCTCCAGGCAATTGCATGTTCTCTTCCGCCGCTTCCAACAATTAATACTTTCATATCTTTCGCTCCTCTGCAGAAAATCAATTATTGATGATAACTTTACCGTCCTGTACGGATACTTTGCCATTGGCGATCAGATCGATCGCAGCCGGCAGTATCTTCCATTCAGCCTCTTCCATAACACGTCTCTGAAGTACTTCCGGGGTATCTCCCTGGTGTACCTCTACCGCCTTCTGAAGAATGATAGGACCGGTATCTGTACCTGTATCTACAAAATGAACCGTCGCACCGGTCACCCTGACGCCTCTGGAAAGGACACCTTCATGGACATGAAGTCCATAATATCCTGTTCCACAAAAAGACGGAATCAGTGACGGATGGATATTGATGATCCGATTTGGATATGCTTCCACGATCATCGACGGCACTGCCACCAGAAATCCGGCAAGCACAACAAGATCTACCTGGTTCTCCTGAAGCTCTGCCAGAAGTGCCTTATGAAATTCTTCTCTGTCTGCATAGTCCTTCGGAGAAATGCATCTGGCAGGGATTCCCTTGTTCTCCGCTCTCTTGAGGGCATACGCACCCTTGTTGTTGCTGACCACGAGACCAACCTCTGCATTGGTGATCACACCTGCATCGATTGCGTCCATGATCGCCTGGAGATTTGTACCGCCTCCGGATACCAGAACACCCAGTTTTAACATAAGGTCACTCCCTTTTCGCCAGCCTCAATGCGGCCTACTACGTAAGGAGTATCTCCTTCTTTGCGGATTGCTTCCATCGTCTTGTCTACATCCTCAGGAGCTACTGCGAGGACCATTCCAAGACCCATGTTAAATGTATTATACATCATTTTCTCTTCGATGTTACCTTTTTTTGCAAGAAGTTTAAAAATTGGAAGAACCGGATAGCTGTCCTTCTCTACAACTGCATGTGTGCCTTCTTTGAGCATACGCGGAATATTTTCGTAGAAGCCGCCGCCTGTGATATGGCTGCATGCATGGATTCTCACGCCTGCATCGCGGATGCTCTTGAGTGCTTTGACATAAATCCTGGTCGGAGCGATCAGTGCTTCACCAAGTGTTGTTCCCAGTTCATCATAGTAAGTGTCAAGAGATTCTCTTGTCATCTCGAATACTTTGCGGACAAGAGAGAATCCGTTGCTGTGGACACCGGTAGAAGCCATACCGATCAGCACATCTCCAGGATTCAGTTCTTCTCCTGTGAGAAGATCCTTCTTGTCGATCACACCTACTGCAAATCCGGCAAGATCGTACTCATCTTCCGGCATAAGTCCAGGATGCTCTGCTGTCTCTCCACCGATCAGTGCCGCACCAGACTGTACACAGCCCTCTGCCACGCCGCTTACAATCTCAGCGATCTTCTCCGGATAGTTCTTGCCGCATGCAATGTAATCCAGGAAAAACAGCGGCTCTGCGCCTGCACATGCAATGTCATTTACACACATGGCAACTGCATCGATTCCTATGGTATCATGTTTGTCCATGATCATGGCAAGTTTTACCTTGGTTCCGCATCCGTCTGTACCGGATACCAGTGTAGGTTCCTCCATGTTCTTAAATGCGCTCATGGAAAAAGCTCCGGAAAATCCGCCGATTCCTCCCAGTACCTCCGGTCTCATGGTTTTTGCGATATGTTTCTTCATCAGTTCAACTGACTTGTAGCCTGCTTCGATATCAACACCTGCGTTCTTGTAATCCATAGTTCCTGCTGCTAAAACATATACCAACAAGTATATGCTTAGATGAATAGCTACAATCTCACGATTTGTAGTTACTGCTTCACCGTGTATGCTTTTGTGATTATCAAATAATTCACTACTTACAAGTTCCTGTACACTCCACAGTCGTAAATTCCCGACAAGCCATCGGTACACACCTATTGTTATAGGTCTTCATCTAAAATAGCTTTTCCTTTCTTAAGATTTTAATATTATGCCACTTGGTTTTCGTGGCCGTATATTTAATAAGCCTGATATCCAACTTCCTGAAGGCGGGCATCCTTTGCTTCTACCTGTTCCTTCAGTTCCTGGCTGTATGCTTTCAGTTTCTCAAGAAGTTCCGGATCTGAAGTAGCCAGTATCTTGGCTGCCAGCAGTCCTGCATTTGCCCCTCCGTTGATTGCAACTGTTGCAACCGGGATTCCGGATGGCATCTGTACGATAGAATACAGTGAATCACGTCCTCCCAGAGAAGTGGTATGCATTGGAATACCGATCACAGGCATCGGGAAAATCGCTGCGCACATTCCCGGAAGATGTGCTGCCATTCCTGCACCTGCAATAATTACTTTGAATCCTCTTTCTTCTGCACTTCTTGCATATTCAAAGAACACGTCCGGTTCTCTGTGTGCAGAGATGATCTTCATTTCGTACTCAACGCCCAGCTTGTCAAGAATTGCTGCCGCTTTGCTCATAACCGGCATATCTGAGTCGCTTCCCATTACAATTCCAACTTTTTTCATTGGTGGCCTCCTTTTTTTCTATCCCAGGTTGATTCTACTAAGATTCTAAATTTGTGTCAACATAATTCCGGAAAAGAAATATTTAGATACGCAAACTCTTTTTGTATATAAAGTTTACTCTTCAAAAGGTTTATTGAGTTCTTCTGTACCAGGAAGTACAAAACATCCGTTCTCGATGATCGGAGTGCTTTCGCCTTCTTCGTCGATCACGCTGATATTTCCAAGTTCCTCATATGGAATGGTAATATCGGTGTGGCAGCCATAATATGCCATGCTGATATCTTCTTTACGCAGTGCGGAGATCTCGTTGTCGCGGGCAATAATCTCTCTTCCGTCCGGGTTAAATACCGGAGTATCTTCTGCCCAGCTGTAGCAGGTGTCGCCCACTGCAAAATGCGGTCCCATCTTTTCTGCAATCAGGATCGGAAGTTTGTCCGCGATGCCGTATTTCTCAGCAGCAACGTAGGCTGTCGTGTTGGTACCGATCGCAAATTCGCCCATCGGGATCTTGGCGTGATGGAACAGGATATTGTCCTCGATATACGCGCGGTTCTCTTCTTCTGTCTCAAAGTTTGAGCAGGTATAATCGATGACCTGTCCGCAGTCAAATACCAGTTTGAGATCACGGAACTGCAGACCATTTAAATATACTTTCTTGACATGAAGGATTCCGCCTGTTCCTGCAAGTACCGGAGATGTAAATACTTCTCCTACCGGAATGTTCACATCCGCTACACAGTTTTCGAAATTCGTCTGCTTCTTCACATCTTCGAGATCATGCAGGTGGATGATAAGGTCCGTCTCATTGTCGCCGCGTCCCTTGACTTCTACCCACTGGCAGGTGTCCAGAGTCTCAATGATCGTCTGCTGGATCCGCTCATATAATTTGTAATCCAGAGTGTTGATCTTGACGATCTCTGCAAAGATCTCCGGGAACTTCTCTCCGATCTCAGGAATCGGATAAGCAATGATCGTGAAGCTTCTCTCATCTCCCTTGATATAGCGGTTGACGATCTGTCCGGATTCATTGTCAAGTTCCACCTGCTGCTTCTGCTGTGTCTCGGAAAGTGTCCACGCCTCAGCCTTGGTCTCCGGTGCAAACGGTTCCTCTCCAAAAGTCTCAATGCATGCCGGACCGCCGTGTACTGCTGCCAGTTCCTTATAATTCTCGTAAGCATTCTGCATGGAGCGCAGTTTCCGCTGTACAAAATCACTGTCGAGGAAAAGTGCCTGGTCCTGTCTGTGATCATACTCATACTGCGTGTTTGCAACGCCGCCGGTAAAGCCGATTCTTGCATTTCCCCGCTTGTTGACTACATGTGTCGCATGACGGTAGATGACAGGTTCCAGTCCCATTGCACGGAATTTCAGGATCGCAGATCTTACCATTCTCTCAAATCCGAGATTATAGCGGATGTTGACTGTTTTTTTCCTGGTAATGTCTTTTCTTCCGTTGATAAAGCCGATGCGATATCCTTCTGTATAGGTTTCTGCCATGCTGTCGATCTGTTCCTGGGAAAGGCTGTTCAGAAATTCTGCCACACCTCTCTCATTTGCAGAAACATATTCTCCATAAGCGTAGAGATATTTAAGATCTGAAAGATCAGAATCCATGATAATACGGACTGCAAAATCGAGTTGTGGGTCAACGGCCTCCGCGATTCTCTGTTCCATCAGATCCTGGCAGTAGTCATTCACATAGGAGCGCAGAATATCCTCCACGGTCTTCACTGCCGGAAGTTCGCTGTCCTCAAAGGCAGCATAGATTTCCAGAAAAAGCTCTGCAGCGATGGTATAATCCCACCATTTTTTCTCATATGCATATGCGATCGTACCGCGGAGTTCTGCATACAGGAAACAAAACGCCTTGCCGTATTCGCCCAGTTTCACTGCTGCGTAGGAAGGATTTCCATAGCAGGTCCCATAGTTTTCCGGAAAAAGTTCTTCGTAGAGTTCTCTGTTTTCCTGTGCGAGTTCTTCTTCTGTCAGTCCTTCCTTTTCTCTCTCGAGAATAGCCGCCGTCTTTGTCAAAAAAGCGGCTGTCTTTTTGAAAAAGTCCTCAAAATCTGGCTGTGCTGTCTTTTCTGTGCAGATCTCACTGATCCGGTCTTTTGCCAGATGATAACGTTCCATCAGTAATTCGTCCAAATTCGTCTTCCTTTCTGTTTCTTATTCATCGATCACATGTCCGAGTTCGACATGTTTGTCTATTAATTTCTGCATATACTTCCAGATTTCCCTGGAACCTTCTGAAGTATGCTCATTTCGTTTGTAGATCTGGCTTTTGCGGACACCGTGTTCTGCCCAGCTTCTGCCATTGGAAGCATCGTTCAGAAGAAGCGGCTGGCAGTTATCAAGCACGTGTGCAAATTTGGCGTCTGCACTCTCATATGCCTCAAATTCGTCCCAGAGGTCCCGGAACCATCTGCCCTGATCTTCCGGAAGCATTCCAAAAATGCGGTCTGCCGCCTTTGTTTCCCGTTCCACTTTAGTCTGCGCGCCTGCTTCATCATATGCGTAGGTGTCGCCCGCATCGATCTCAACCAGATCGTGGATCAGCACCATCGGTACAACTTTCTTAAGGTCTACTTCCTCGTTGGAATATTCGCTGAGAAGAACTGCCATCAGTGCCAGATGCCAGGAATGTTCTGCATCGTCTTCCTTACGGCTTGCATCTGACAGATAGGTCTGCCGGATGATCTGCTTTACTTTGTCCACCTCAACGATAAAATCCATCTGTTTCTGTAAACGTTCCATATCCATCTCTTATACTCCCATCAAAAAAAAGACCAGCCATCCTACTGTGATCACTCCGTTCAGGATCGATCCCACAACGCTGGTCCGATGCATGCACTCTTCATCAGAAAAGCTCATAAGTCCCATCACAAAGCCGTAAGCAGAAAGCAGCACTGCAAACAGACAGAGCCCGCCTACGATAAAACCAAATTTCTCCTGTGCTATATAAGCCACGGCCACTGCCGCTACAAACAGAAGGAGGGAAGCAATCGCCAGCCCCACTGACAGCTTCCCCTTACCTGGTTCCTTTTTCTTTATGATCGCATATCTATATCTTCTTGCCATAACGTTTTCTCCTCAGGTAATTACAAACGGCAAAAGCCAGATACCCCAGTGCCGCTCCCAGTGTGTTCAGGATCAGATCATCCACATCGAAACATCCGACCTTCGTAATAAGCTGGATCGTCTCCACGACGAGGCTGAGTCCGAATCCTGACAAAATGATAAAAAATCCGCTGCGGCACTTCCTTGCTATGACCGGAAGAATAAATCCGTAGGGAACAAATCCAATCACATTCCCGAACAGATTTGTAACAACCGCAAACACCCCGAGTTGCTCTCTGTAGGTCCAGAACCGCCTGATCTCCACGAACGGGATCAGGTTGTACCGGTATACTCTTTCTTCTGCTGCGACCCGTCCATATTCCTCTGAAAAGAAAAGGAAATAGATCAGCAGCAGAATGTATAAGACAAACAGCATAGTCCCCAGATGTTTAATCCTGCGCTTTGCACTGTTTTTTGACATATTATATTATCCTAACCTTATACCGCCTCCGGTTCTTAGATCAAAATGTCGCCTTTTCTTTTGAGAAGGCGTGCGCCGCTGACGATCATGAGGATTCCTGCGGCAACTCCGGTAACAAGAGTGACGATCCCGACTGCAACGCTGCAGCCTCCTGTTCTCGCCATTGTTTTGTAGATTTTTTCGTTCAACTTCATTCCTCCTGAATATCCTTCTGACAGCAGACTCTTTTATTTTGCGCCGTACTGTGCGTAATATGCATCGATTGCTTTCTTGAGGTCGTCGTTGATGATGATCTCTCCTTTGTATTCTTTATTATAGAGATGTTCGATGACTTCTTCCATTGTTACGATGGCATTTGTCTCAAATCCGTACAGATCATGAACTTCTTCGAGTGCACACTTCACGCCGCCCTTGCCGACTTCCATACGGTCAAGAGATACCATGAGTCCGATGATCTCTACGTTTGCTGCTCCTCTTACCTTCGGAACAGTTTCTTCCATGGATTTACCGGAAGTTGTTACGTCTTCGATCATTACGACACGGTCTCCATCCTGAAGTTTGCTTCCAAGGAAACTTCCCTTATCTGCGCCGTGATCCTTCTCTTCCTTACGGTCAGAGCAGTAGCGGATCTCTTTACCGTATAATTCGCTGAAAGCGATCGCTGTTACTACGCTGAGCGGAATTCCCTTGTAAGCCGGTCCGAACAGCACATCAAAGTCATCACCGTATTTGTCGTGGATCGCCTTTGCATAATATTCTCCGAGTTTCTTAAGCTGGGAACCTGTCACATATGCACCTGCATTCATAAAAAACGGAGACTTTCTTCCGCTCTTGAGTGTGAATTCTCCAAATTTCAGTACATGGCTGTCTACCATAAATTCAATAAATTCCTGCTTGTATGCTTCCATGATTCATTCCTCCATATTAACTGTTCATACTTATCAATTGTTGAATGTCATTTTATTTTATCATACTTTTGTTCAAATAACAAACTGTTTACTCCATTCACTGCCGCCTGATCAGATACGTTTCACATATACTCTGTTTGGTTTGTAATTCGGGCGACCACCTCTGCCGCTGAGATTGTAGTCCATTCCACAATACCAGTCGATCCTGCCGGTTGCTTTTGCCCAGTTTGCATCATAAACTCTCCCGTTTACTTCTGCCCATCCATGTCCACCAGATGAAACTGCATATGATGTATACCCTACTGCATCAGCCAGGTATGCAAATGCACATCCAAATCCGAAGCAGTCACCTCTTCTTCTGCTAAGCACCCTGCTGCCATAGTAAATATCCCAGTTTGAACCTCCGGCAAAATCTCCACCGTCTCCATAATTATAATTTACAATATAGCGGAAACATGCTCTTAATTTCTGTGGTTTTGTCATTCTGTTATTGGTAATTCCATCTACGATCTGGTTTGCCCTGACCATAAGATTCAATTTCTGAAGCTGTGTCCTGTTATAAGATGCGCTGCCATCCTTTCTTACCTGAATCCCGTTAATTCTGGCAGAAGTTCTCATGTAACCAGCCCCGCCATTTATCTGTCCGAAGAAATAATATTTCTGTCCGACCTTACGCCATCCAGTACGTAGGATTCCTCTTGAATCCATATAATATTTCCTGCCCTTTACAGTTATTATTCCTTTCGCTTTTACACCTTTGGAATTAAAATAACTGATATTTCCATTCTGTGCCTTTACAAATTGATTTCTGTAACTCACTGCCGCTTCCGTATTTCTCGCCGGCAGAAAACAGATGCACAGTGCCAGAAGCACAAATACAAATATTCTTTTCCCTTTCATAAAATCCTCCTTATCTTCAAAATAATCTGATAAGTTTATTGTCACATAAAACCTGGTATTTGTCTATAAATAAATCTGCCTGATTTTTGATTTTACGCTGTCTACTCTGCCTTTGTGCTGTATTTTTTCATAGTATAAAAATAATACGGAATCAGCGGGATCAGTGCTGCGATCCATGCTGCCGGGTCTGCGAGACAGACTCCGGCAAAAGTTGTATGGCCTGCGACTAATACAACGATCAGGGTTCTTGCGACCAGTTCAAAAACACCTCCGAGCATCGGAACAAGTCCGTATCCCATTCCCTGCAGTGCATTTCGGAATACGAAGATCATGTCCAGGAATGGATACGCCCAGAATACCGTGTGGAAATAAGTCACAGACACCTGGATCACCTCTGTCTCGAACGGATTGATAAACAGGTAGGTGAAATATTTTCCTCCGAAATACACAAGAATCATCTGGATCACGCTCCAGACAAGAAGCATGATGCAGGAATATCTCACACCCTGTTTTACGCGGTCCATACGGTCTGCTCCACGATTCTGTCCGACATAAGTCGCGATCGTCGCACCCATGGAAACAGCCACCATGCCGATGACATTCTGGATCTTTCCTGCCGCAGAAAATCCTGCCATGTGGGTAGCCCCGTAAATATTTACCGCACTCTGTACGATAATGGTTCCGATCGCTGTGATAGAAAACTGAAGTCCCATCGGGATTCCAAGGATCAGAAGCTTACTCATGCTGCCTTTGCGCAATTCAAAGTTTTTCTTCTCCAGATGAAGGATCGGATATTTTTTCTTGATATAAACCAGACAGCAGACTGCCGAGACTCCCTGCGCGATCACAGTTGCATACGCGCAGCCTTCTACGCCCATTCCCACAAAACGGATCAGGACAACATCAAGGATCACATTGATTCCTGCGGAAATGATCAGGAAATACAACGGGGATTTGGAATCACCCAGCGCACGCAGGAACGCCGCAAGTGTATTATATGCCGCTGTCACAAGAAGTCCTGCGTAGATGATCCCCATATATCCTGCGACATCCCCCATCAGATCTGCCGGTGAATTCATCAGTTTCAGGATCGGTACATTGAATACCAGGAATCCAACCGTCATCGCTGCCGCAAATCCAAACATCAGATAGATGGACATCGCTACGAAATGTCTCATATCATCATATTTCTTAGCTCCAAACATCTGTGCCACAATGATTCCGAATCCACTGCTGAGGCCATTCAGCCATCCGGTCACAAAGAACATCAGCGAACCGGTACTTCCGATCGCTGCAAGTGCATCTACACCGATAAACTGTCCGGCAACGATCGAATCCACAATGTTATAAAACTGCTGAAAAATATTTCCCAGGAACATCGGGATCATAAACATAATGATCAGTTTGATCGGATTCCCTGTTGTCATGTCATTTGTTCGATTTTTTTCCACTTTTACTCCTCTCCCACAAAAAGCAGGAAAAAGCACTGTGCTCTTTCCTGCCATTTTGTGATCTTACATTTACTTATTACTATGCTTTGATACTTTTTATTTTACTGCTCCGATGAGCTCGTGGATATCCTCCACATGCTGTGCTTCCATAAATTTCTCAATCCCCTCTGCAATCTCAACAGTCGCATACGGATTGAAGAAGTTTGCAGTTCCCACAGATACTGCTGTCGCACCTGCCATGATAAATTCCAGTGCATCCTCTGCTGTTGCGATTCCGCCCATTCCGATGATCGGAAGAGAAACAGCCTGCGCCACCTGATAAACCATGCGGACTGCGATCGGCTTCACTGCCGGACCTGACATTCCACCGGTCTTGTTTGCCAGTGCGAAGGTCCTTCTGTTAATATCGATCTTCATTCCTGTCAGAGTATTGATGAGGGAAAGAATATCTGCGCCGCCTGCTTCTGCTGCCTTCGCCATCTCTGTAATGTCAGTCACATTCGGGCTGAGTTTCATGATGATCGGCTGTTTTGCATACTTCTTAACTTCCTTAGTGATCGCTTCCAGAGCTTTCGGGTCCTGTCCAAAAGCAATTCCACCTTCTTTGACATTCGGGCAGGAAACATTGATCTCAAGGAGGTCAACCGGTTCATTTCCCAGACGCTCTACAACTTCACAGTAATCCTCGGTGCTTTTTCCACATACATTCACAACGATCTTTGTGTCATACTGCTTCAGAAACGGAATGTCTCTCTTACAGAAAAGGTCGATTCCTGGATTCTGAAGTCCGATTGCATTCAGCATACCGCTTGCTGTCTCTGTTACTCGCGGTGTCGGGTTTCCCGGCCACGGCACATTGGCAACACCCTTGGTCACAACTGCACCAAGACGGTTCAGATCTACAAACTCACTGTATTCGGCTCCGGATCCAAAGGTTCCGGAAGCTGTCATTACAGGATTTTTTAATTCTACTCCCGCAAGAGTCACGCCTGTTTTTATCATAACTCTACCTCCGTGCTTAAGAATACCGGGCCATCCTTGCAGACACGTTTGTTGTGCACCTGAGAATGTGCGTCGATTTCTTTTGATCTGCAGACACATGCAAGACAGGCTCCAACGCCGCATGCCATACGCTCCTCCATGGAGATCCAGCATGTGATATTTTTTTCTGCTGCATATTCCTTGAGGGCACGAAGCATAGGTGTCGGTCCGCAGGCAAAGATCACCTCTGCTTCCAGGGCTTTCTCCTTGATTGCGTTGAGGACATTCCCTTTGGTTCCTGCACTTCCATCCTCTGTCGCCACATAGACATCTGCATATTTCTCAAACTCATCATTCAGAAAAAGCTCATCTCTGTAGCCGAGAACGGCTGTCTTCTCTGCCTTAAGTTCTTTGGCAGTCTGAAGCATCGGCGGAATTCCGATGCCTCCTCCGATCAGGAACACTTTCTTTCCTTCAGCTTCTTCAAGCGGAAATCCGTTACCGAGAGGTCCCATTGCCTCCACCTGGATTCCAGGGTGAAGTCTGGAAAATTCCTCTGTTCCTGTATTTTTGCCTGTCACACGATATACAAGACGGATCCTGCCATTCTCTCTGTCAATCTCGCAGATACTGATCGGACGCGGAAGGAGTTTGCTTCCATTTCTTGTGTATAAGGATAAAAACTGTCCCGGTCTGGCAGCTTCTGCCATACGGTCAGCCTGAAGCCACATACTGAAGATCCCTGTGCCGATCTCCTCCTGACTTACGATCTTAAGACTTTCTTTTGTCTTTGTGCTCATTTGTCTTCCTCCAAAAATCATCTTAGCGGTTGTTAAGTGCTCCGCTGATATCCTCGATCATCACCTCTACTGCCTTACGGGATGCATCTGCATAGTTCAGTTCTCCGAAAGATGCGTATGCTTCCTGCTTGTATGCAGCAATGATTCCTCTGGAAGAGTTTACGATCGCGCCGAGTCCGTCTTCATTAAAGAAGTGAACAAGATCTGCGCCCTTGCCGCCCTGTGCACCGTATCCAGGTACAAGAATAAATGTCTTCGGCATCAGTTTACGGAGGATTTTGCCCATTTCCGGATAAGTTGCTCCGACAACAGCTCCGATGTAGCTGTATTCTTTGCCCATGTGGTCTTCACCCCACTGTGCAACCTTCTCTCCTACCCATTCATAAAGCGGTCTGCCATCGATCACTCGATCCTGAAATTCACCGCTTGATGGATTAGATGTTTTGACAAGGATAAAAAGTCCCTTGTTTTCTTCTTTGCAGACATCGATGAATGGTTTCACACCATCAGATCCGAGATATGGATTGACTGTTGCAAAGTCCTCATCAAATCCGGCATATTTCTTACTTCCTACCTGCACATGTCCGAGATGTCCGACTGCATATGCTGCGGATGTAGATCCGATGTCACCTCTCTTGATATCGCCGATCACTACAAGATCTTTGGATTTGCAGTAATCTACGGTCTTTTTATATGCCTGAAGCCCTGGAATCCCAAACTGTTCGTACATTGCGATCTGCGGTTTCACTGCCGGGATCAGATCATAAGTTGCATCAACGATGCCTTTGTTAAACTGCCAGATTGCCTCTGCAGCACCTTCCAGTGTCTCCCCGAATTCCGCAAACGCATTCTCCTGGATATGCTTCGGAATATAGTTCAGCATCGGATCCAGTCCTACTACGATCGGTGCATTTGTTTTACGGATTTTTTCAATAAGTTTGTTAATCATAACGGCTCCTCCTGGAATTTATCTTTGTAATTATTTATGTACAATACGTTATCACCAACATCATACACGAAATATTTGATTTAATAAAGTCTTTTTTAAATAACCTTGACAATTTTATCCACCGGATATATAATTCAGACATAGACCAATAGATTCTTAATGTAAAATCACTAGTTTTTAGAGATTATATATTATTAATATAGTCTGTAAAATCTGGTGATTTTTGTCGTCAGATGGTCTTTTAACTTTTTATTTTTTATGGAGGTAACATCATGAACAAGGGAACTGTAAAATGGTTCAACGCAGAAAAAGGCTATGGTTTCATCACAGGAGAGGATGGAGCTGACGTATTCGTACACTTCTCTGCAATCAATGGCGAAGGATTCAAATCCTTAGACGAAGGACAGGCAGTAACTTATGATTTAACAGAAGGCGCTCGCGGAATGCAGGCTGCTAACGTTACAAAATTATAATTAACATCCGATACTTCAGGTTTTATAACCATTCAACAAAAAACCCCAGCTGGATCAGCCGGGGTTTTTTATTGTTCATTTTCATTTGGCTTATTGTGTATCGGAAGAAAGTCCTGATACATAATTATCGATCGCTGAAGTATCTACAACCGTTTCCTTCACTACGGAAGCTTCCTTGGCAGTTATCTTTGCATATGCGGAAAATCCGATCCATGCAACCATACACACACAGATTGCTACCCATGCAAGGATCTCTAATCTGTCGATCAGTTTCTCTTTTCTGGCTGCTCTGCTGCGGTTGTTCTTACCAGCTTTGTAGCTGTCTACTTTTTTCTGACTCATTTGCGAATCTCCTTTGCTGCATATAAGTACTCATTGCATTATAGCACAGGAAAGTCCAAAAGTGAAGTACCTTTCCGGGATATTCCAGGCTTATACGGCAACGATCACGCCTCCGTCATTTGCATACATGCTGCTTACACCTGCAGTATCCAGGATTACAATATCCTTCACGTTCATGCGCTCCTGAAGTGCATTTCGAAGAAGGACTGCTCTCTCATGGCAGTTGCAGTGTGAGATCGCGAGTGTCTTGGTTTCACTATTCTGTGTCTTGGCTACGATCTGTTCTGCCATTTTGACCAGTGCTTTATTCATTCCGCGCGCCTGATCAAGCTGACAGATACTTCCTTCATCTGTAGATCCCATGACCGGTTTGATCTTCAGTGCGCTGGCAACAAGTGCCTTTGCTTTGCTGAGTCTTCCATTCTTGCGAAGTGTTTCCAGATTATCCAGTACAAAGAAGGTGTGCTGTCCTGCAATATATGCATCCACAGTCTCAATTACTTTCTCAAAGGAATACCCGGCTTCTTCACACTCCTGGATCTTCATCGCGATCAGGGTCTGACCGACAGAAGCCGATCTGGAATTAAAAACATGGATCTGTCTGCCCGGTTTCTCCTCATTCAAAAGATTACTTCCCAGAACTGCACTGTTATAAGAACCGCTGAGTTCTGCTGAGAGTGTCACTGCATAGATATGATCTGCTTCACAGTCAAAAGCCCTCATATAACGTTCCGGAGAAGGACACGCTGATTTCGGGCACTCCGGGCATGCAGCTACTTTCTTAAGGAAATCTGCCTGATCAAAAGTCTCATCATCTATAATATTCTCGCCGCCTACATTCAAAGTAAGCGCTACCGATTCAAAATGTTCATTATTCTTCCATTCTTCTAACAATTCACCGCAACTATCTATAATAATCTTATAACTCAATTATATCGTCCTCTTTCCCGTAATATGTAGTTTCGAATACCACATCTATATTAACATATAGCCCATTGTTTGAAAAGAGTTTTTGTAAAAACTATATTCTTTTTTTCAGTTCTGCTTTATAATAGAAGCAACAGTAAACAGAAAGGAGTTCTTTAATGCTTGCACTCAAGATCAATACTACCAAAGCTTTTATGCACAAATTACTGATCGGAGATACCTTCCATATATTTTCTCTGGCCGAAGCATCCATTACAACCTTTAACCAGTTCCATATAGACGGAAAACTACATATGGATTTTTTTGACACTGATACTGCACAGCAGTTATCTGAAAACGGTGACATTTACTCTTCCTGGAAAGATGTAAAATCCTATTGTTATTCCATCATACGGGGAAAGCTCCCGCCTCTCCAGTTTAAATTTGTAATGCGTCTTTCGCCCCAACAGATGATGCTTCTTCCTCTTTCAGAAGACCCGTCTGTTCCCGCCGATGAAATTTCGGATCTGTTCCTGAATATTCAATACAAAAACCATGAATTATTCTGTACAACGGGTACCTTTTCCAGACTTTTTACACTGGACAAAACTTTCGAAACTACATGGGATAATGCTGTGATGAATTTTTTCAGAGGACATCAGATTGATTTCACCATATTATAATCTGGATATAATTTTCTGTCAGAATGCGTCGTCTCAATTTCCATCTGCATCAGATAATATGCCATCATATCTATAAATTCGCTGTTTGTCGGCTTATAACGCAATGGATAACCGGCAATTTCATTCATGGCTTCTTTATTTGATTCCCAACAGACATTGATCACCGTTCGGATATCATGTTCCACATTTACCGGTGTGGACTTAAACTGTTTTGCCAGAGATGGATATATATCTTTTGTGATTTTTATAGGATGATCCTGAATTTCCATGAACATTCTTACCGCTTCTGCCACATAGTAATAACCTTTATATTTGGAAGTTACTCCTAATTGCCGTATCAACCGATATACTTTTCTCATACCTTTTTCCCTCCGGTTTTTTCTTTCTCAATATTATACGACATATTTTGCTTCATTTCTCATATCCTAGCAAAATAGTCTTTCCTCGATAAAAGATTACATTTCCGGAAAAATATCTCGATTTTTCGACAAAAACAACATCTACATACAAAAATAGCATAAAAATTTTTGTACCATTTGTCAATCATGCAAAAGAAATTCCCGGATGTGGTTTTTGACTGTTGTCCACATCCGGGAATTTGGAAATTAATCTTACATTTTCTAATAAAATTTTATTTAGCAATCATCATCAGGATGTCATTGCTTCTCTGAACAAACTTGGTCATCTCATCTGGCGAAAGCTGTTTATGGCTGATCATAGCCAGATCATACAGTTGCTCGCAGATCACTGCTGCATGTTCAGACTCCTGATTCTTGCCGAGGAACTGTACCAGCGGATGGTTTGCATTGAGTACCAGTGTCTCCTGTCCACCAAACATGGACGGATCCATTCCATACATGTTGTACATCTTCATCATATCCTGCATACGGCGGCTCTCCTCAGAAAGCATCATCATTGCAGCTACGGAGTCATTCTTGAGGTTCTCTACTTTGACTTCGAGTTTCTCTTTGCCAAGGCTCTTGCGGAACAGATCTGTCAGAGTCTTTGTTGTCTCTTCATCTGCAGCACCCTCTCCCTTGAGTTCTTCTGTAAGATCAGCATCAATTCTCTTGAACTGGATGGTCTGGTCCTTCTGCTCAAGATGAGAAATGAAGGCAGTGTCGATATTGTGTGACAGGATCACTGCATTCTTGCCTGCTTCCTTGAACATGTTGATGTACTGGCTCTGCTGTACCGGATCTGTTACATAGAAGATGGTTGTCTTCTCCGGCTCTTTGTTCTCATCATCATCTTTCTTTTCTTCTGACTCTGCTTCTTTTGTTTCGGAAGTCTCTTCTCTTTCTTCTTTCTTGTTCTGCTCGATGCAGTCCTTGAGAGTCATATATTTGTTATCCAGGTCTTTGAACAGAATGTAGTCATGCAGTTTCTCTGCAAACTTCGCATCCTTGATGCAGCCATATTTGATGAACGGGCTGATGTCATCCCAGTATTTCTCATAGGATTCACGGTCAGTCTTGCACATGCCTGTCAGCTTGTCTGCAACTTTCTTGGAAATGTATTCAGAAATCTTCTGAACAAATCCGTCATTCTGCAGGGCACTTCTGGATACGTTCAGCGGAAGATCCGGGCAGTCGATCACGCCTTTGAGAAGGAGCAGGAATTCCGGAATGACTTCCTTGATATTGTCTGCGATGAATACCTGGTTGTTGTACAGTTTGATGGTTCCTTCGATGGAATCATATTCTGTGTTGATCTTCGGGAAGTACAGGATACCTTTGAGGTTGAACGGATAATCCATGTTCAGATGGATCCAGAACAGAGGCTCCTTGTAATCCATAAATACTTTGCGGTAGAAATCCTTGTAATCCTCATCGCTGCATTCATTCGGATGTCTCATCCACAGCGGATTCGGATCACTTAAGGATACCGGGCGTTTGTTGATCTTTACTTTGTCCTTTGCAGGTGAAACTTCTACGACTTCTTTCTCGCCGTTTTCGTTTTCCTTTTCTTCTGTCTTGGCGTCTTCGTGGATGTGTTCTACAACTACATCGTCATCGCGAAGTTCAGATTCATCAATCGTCTCATATTCCTGCTCTGCGTTTGCTTTGGACAGGTAGATGTTCACCGGCATAAAGGAACAGTATTTCTCGATTACTTCACGCATGCGGTATTCATTACAGAACTCCAGGCTCTCTTCGTTCAGGAATAAGGTGATCTCTGTACCTGGTGTGGTTCTGTCGCCGTCCTGCATATCATATTCTGTACCGCCATCACAAGTCCAGTGTACTGCTGTTGCTCCATCCTTATAGGAAAGTGTATCAATGTGCACCTCATCAGCAACCATGAATGCAGAATAAAATCCCAGTCCGAAATGTCCGATCATCTGGTCATCTGTTGTTTTATCTTTGTATTTCTCAAGGAATTCTGTTGCACCGGAAAAAGCGATCTGTGTGATGTATTCTTCTACTTCATCACCAGTCATACCGATACCGTTATCAATGAATTTCAGGGTTTTGGCATCCGGATCCACTACTACCTGAACTGCTGCTTTATAGTCATCCGGGAAAGTGTACTCTCCCATTACTTCCAGTTTCTTAAGTTTGGTGATCGCATCACATCCGTTGGATACAAGCTCTCTTACAAAGATATCATGGTCTGAATACAGCCATTTCTTTATGATAGGAAAAATATTTTCACTGTTAATTGACAAATTTCCATGTTTTGCTGCCATTTAAAAACACGCTCCTTTGTTTCTTTAATTTCATTTTTTATATATACTAATACCATTTTTTGCAAAAGTCAAGGAAAAATTAGCACTCATTTAAAATGAGTGCTAACAAAATATATTTTATTATTTCTTTTTCTTCTTGTAATAGATCACGCCGTATACAGCTCCTGCTGCAATAATCAAGATGACCACAAATGGAATGATATCCGTTGGATCATTTGTCTTGACAGATTTTTTCTGATTTGCAGATGGAGTAAGATTTGTTCCCGGTGCTGTGACCTTCGCCTCTGAAATACTGAAAGCTACCTGTTTGGTATCCTGACTGTCAGTATTTTTCCAGTTTTTGCCATTGTACTGCTGCTGCTGGAAAACGACTTTCAATGTATAATCACCGCTCTTGGAAAGTCCGAAGCATGCTGTATAAGGAGCTTTATCCCATGCATTTGTATTGATGACAGTCCAGTTCAGCGGAACATAACGGATATCACCTTTCTTAGGAGAATTGTTGTCCATTCCTGCTCCTACTGCTGTGAAAGAGATTTTGGACTGAGTTGTATAAACGCCATTTACCTCAATTCCTGTTATCTTATTATCATCTGCGGAGACAGTCTTTGGTGTATAGGCTTCTACATTTACTTTAACATAGGCTAACAGATCTATATTATTGTTATTGTCCACGCCATCCGGAAGTGTTACTGCTCCTTTGACTGTAAAACTCTGTGCTGCTGTATCAGCGGCATTATAAGAACAGTTCTTGACATCCCAGGCTACTTTGGCTTTGGCCTTTCCTCCGGTAGTCTCGATCACTACTGTGGACGGCAGTTTCAGCTTCTGTGCATCTTTGGCTGTGCCATTTGCAATTCCGCTGATCTCTGATGGATTCTGGATCTTTGTAAGAGAAACAGTTCCTTTGAGTACCTGGAAGGATGCCTTGCACACAGTTTCTGTCGCCGCTGAAGCAATCGTGATATTTTCCTGATAACTATTTACGTCCAGGCCATCCTTCGGTGCTACTGTAAATACCGCTGATTCTCCTGGCTGGATTGTCAGTCCGGTGGCTGCTGTTATCGTGAAATATTTTGCAGAAGGCTGTACAAGTGTCTCTGCCACATTTCCATTGTTTGTAACAGTGATCTGCTGTGCACTGACTCCGCTGTATCCTTTCTTTGCACTTGCAAAATCAAGTGTATCTGTTGAGATTCCAAGACTGTGGCTCGCTGTATTTACAGTAACCGTTGCCGTGATCACGATCCCCTGTCCGGAAGTTGTATCATTGATCGTAAATGCCTCTGTATAGGTACCGGCACTCAGCCCATTCTTCGGGCGCACGGTAAATGTTGCTGTACCTCCATTTGCACTGATTTCCTGTGCAGATAATGCCGCATCAAAATATTTAATTTCTCCCTGATCACTGTATATATCTGACAGAACTGCATCTGCATTGCCTTCATTGGTCAGTGTGATCGTCTGTGCCTGCGGTGCCTCTGTATAGCCTTCTACGACACTGCCAAAATCTGCCGCGCCTGTATCGGCATTTACCTTACTCACTGCCGGTACCTGTGTCGGTTCCGATGTTGGTGTATCCTGTGGTGTCTCCGTCGGCTCCGGTGTCGGTGTATCTTGTGGTGTCTCTGTCGGTTCCGGTGTCGGTGTATCCTGCGGCACCTCCGTCGGTTCCGGTGTATCTTCACTTTCGACAGTCATTTGTGCTTTGAAAGAAGCTGTTGCTCCTTCTTCTGTCTTATATGTGATCGTATCCTCATAACTGCCAGGCTCTGTTCCAACCCGCGGTGCGATCCATACCTGTACGCTCTGACCGGCTTCCAGAGGCTCGGTGATATCCTGGACTGCAAAATGCTCCGGGCTTATATCTATGAAATTCAGAGTTTCTGTACCGGTATTTTTGATGGTCACATACTGTGCCTGTTCGTCTTCCTGTCCTGAAACAACCGTGCCAAATGCCAAAACATCACTGCTTCCGTCGCCGACTTCTGCTTCTGCCTGATAAGATGCCTCATCTGTATCTGACGGACTTTCTGTTTCTGTATTATCTTCTGTGTTATTGTATGTTCCATCTTCTTTTGCTTCCGGGATTCCTTCTACAGAAGTGCTTCCAGCCTCCTCTGAATCCTGTTCGTTCTTTTCTGTGCTGCCAGTTTCATCCGCAGGCTGTAATTCTTCCTGATATTCGTTCTGTTCCAGTTCTTCTTCAGAGTTTTCATTCTCCTGCTCTGATGATTCTGCATCATTTGTTGCTGCCGGAATGCCATCTACAGATTCTGATCCGGCCTCGTTATCATTCGCTGCCTCCGGAATTTCCTGTGTTTCCTCTGATGAAGCATCCTCTGCTGTGGAGGTATCCTGATTCTGTTCCTCTGTTGAAGCTTCTGTATTCTGTTCTGTTTCTGCTGCTTTAGGATCTGCTGTCTCTGTAACAGTCGCTGTCACAGCTGTCAGACTGCCGCTGAATCCCTTATCCTCCAAACCGGTAATCGTCAGAACGATCTTTGAATCTATATCATCTTTGGTGATCGTATAAGTTTTTTCTTTACTGAGGGATTTCAGTTCAGGTTTCTCTCCCTGCTGTTCTTTCTTTTCATCATCGGAAGTTTTGCGAAACCACTGATAACTGACACTGTCCTCTGTTATCCCTTCGTTCTTTATCCCCTGCATATCTGCTTTCAATGTCGTTCCTGCTACTGCCGTGCCCTGGATCTTGAGCTGTCCATCCAGCACAGCGGCGGTTGTCTCTGCAAATACTGTCACCGGCAGCAGCGACAATATCATAAACACAGACATAATGATCGCCAGAAATCTCCTTCTGTTCATAATTTTCCTCCTTTTTGGGTTTCTATCACAAATATTCACGGATATGACCCTTTTATTGATACTATATTCCCCACTTCCCGTATCGTCATTATAGCATGACAGGGAAAGGCTATGTAATTTCTATTTTACATAACCTTTCCCTGTCATAAAAAATTTCTACTTCAAATATCGGCTCACCCTTCTACCAGAAGATATCCGCCTGACGGAAGAACAAATACTTCACTTGCATCTTCCAGTTCCTCATCTGTCATTCCACTGATGTCTGCACCTGCTTCATCAAAGTATGCACGTACTTCTTTGAGCGTTTTCAGCTCTACCGCCATACAGTCTTCAAGGAATTCTTCTGCTTCCTCATAGGAAGATGCAACTGCTTCGTCAAAAAGCTGTCCCTGGTTTTTGAGAAATGTTTCTACGCTTTCTTCTGTATACATTATTTAATTACCTCCTCTATGTTTCCACCTGCGCGGATCAGTTTCTTAAGAATATATTCTACGCGCTCTGTCTGATAAGACGCTGCTTTTTTGACCCCCGGCTTCGCGTGAGCCATGGCAAAACTGTATGGTACGGATTCCAGCATCGCAATGTCATTATACTCATCACCAAACACAATACATTCTTCCGGTCTGATACCAAGCAGTTTCTGATATTCCCTGAGACCTTTTGCCTTATTGGTCTCAAACGGGATAAAATCAACCCAGGCAAAACCGGATGTCACTACCGTACATCTGTCTCCGAACCGTTCCTTCCAGTACCGGATAGAATCCTCCTGGATTCCTTCCCTTTCGTATACAGCTACTTTCATGCATGGCTCTGTTATCTCATCAAAGCTATCGATCTCTTTGCAGTTATTTTTGACCACATTCAGCATCAGGTCTCTGTAATGCTCTGTCTTTGGACGGATGTAATAAAAATCCTTAGTCGAACAGGTAAAGTCGGCATCCTTCTTATCATAGATCGCTTCTACGATTTCTCTGACAAGTTCCTTCGGAAAGCTGTCCTGATAGAGTACTTTCTCATTCTGGATCGCCAGACCGCCGTTTTCAGCAATAAACGCCATGTCATCCACCACCGGTGCAAACATGCGCTTCATATTTGCATACTGTCTGCCGCTTGCTGCCACAAACAAAATGCCAAGTTCTTTTAGTTCTTTTATTAATGGAAAAAGTTCTTCCGGCAGACTCTGCGCTCCGTTGAGCAGCAAAGTCCCATCCAGATCACTTGCAACCAGTTTGATCATGATTCAGTCCCTCATATATCTTAAGTAAATCTTCTGGTTTCTCCGCAACGATCTCTGCACCGCTGCTTTCAAGTTCTTCTCTGTCACGGAATCCCCATAAAGCACCGATCGTATGCATGCCTGCCGCTGTACCGGTTTCCATATCTGTCCTGGTGTCTCCGATATACATACACTCTTCTGAAGAAGCACCGAATTCTGCTGCTGCTTTAAGCGGACCGTCCGGTGCCGGTTTCCTGCGGATCGCATCGCTCTGTCCGATCACCAGGTCAAAATATCCCGGGAACATCTTGTCGATCACCTTGACTGCGGCTATATGCGGCTTGTTGGAGCAGACAGCAAGCTTCACTCCTGCATTCTTCAGTGTCTGAAGTGTGTCCCTGATTCCTTCATACGGAACTACCTTATATAAAGGATCCTCGTCAAATTTCTTTCTGTAAAGAGCCCTGCACTCCTCAAAATGGGTAAGTTCCGGGTCTCCGGCATCTTTGAGGCAGCGGCGTACCAGCATATCTGCTCCCTCACCGCTGTAATATTTAAAATTCTCTGTCGGCTGTTCCTTAAGTCCCATTCCCCTGAGGATCTCATTGGCAACGTATGCCATAGAATCCAGTGTATTTGCCAGGGTGCCGTCCAGATCAAAAATACATGCTTTTATCATGATCTTATCCTCGTAATTCTATTCCATGTTTCTTCGTTTCGTAAAACAGTCTGCCCACAGGAAGGCCTACTACATTTGTATAGTCCCCGCGGATTCCCTTTACATAAGCACCAAATCCGCCCTGGATACCGTAGCTTCCTGCCTTGTCCATCGGTTCGCCTGTTGCTACATATGCCCTGATCTCTTCCTCGGAAACCGGATAGAAAGAAACATCTGTACATTCTGCAAAAGTGATCGTTTCCCATTTGGAATCCTTACGTTCCATAACTGTCACTCCGGTATAGACCTGATGCGTATTCCCCTGGAGCATGGATAATGTATTTACCGCATCCTCTTCATTCTTTGGTTTGCCAAGGATCTTATTATCAAAAGATACGATCGTATCTGCTCCCAGAATGACCGTTCCTTCTTCCATGTCAAATTTCAACGCCGTCGCCATTGCTTTCTGCAGGGACAGTTCCTTTACGATGTCTTCCGGAATCTCCTTCGTGATCTTTTCCTCGCTGTTCCCAGGACATACCTGAAAGATCACTCCGGCATTCGCCAGAAGTTCTCTCCTTCTCGGAGATGCCGAAGCAAGTATGATTTTTCTCATAATTCAAGTCTTCCTTTACTTTTCTTCTGTTCCAGTATACCCTGTCCCTTTCAAACTGGCAACTATCAAAATAACAAAAAGTATTCCTCAAAAAAGATCAAAAAAAGTTAAAATAAAGTGTTGACAACTTCTTGTACTTCTGTTAATATTATCAACTGTGAGCGGCAGATAAACGCTTCACAAAGTAATTGCTGATGTGGCTCAGTCGGTAGAGCGTCGCCTTGGTAAGGCGGAGGTCACGGGTTCGATTCCCGTCATCAGCTTTATTTTTTTGCCTATTTTACAGTGTTTTCGGAGATTCCGGTCAATAGATCCTCGATTTTTGTGATAATATCCCTCTGTGCATCGAATATCTGTATGTCCCCTCAAATCTGTTACCATACGTTCGTCCACATTATTGTCCAGCAGAATACTTCCGTATGTTCTTCTTGCTTTATGCGGCGACTTCGGTGTAAGTTTCGCGCCTTGCAGGATTTTTCCATCCTTCGCCTTATCACGTTGGTTGTCATCCTTGTTCCGCTTTCTGATACAAAAACAAACTCCTGAAATGCTGTACATTCTTGCAGCTTTGCAGCAATCCAAGCATACGAATCTGGAATTATAATTGTCCTGACACCCGCACTTGATTTAGGAAATTCTTTTACCAGATACTCATAGTGGCTTTCATTTACTCTTACTCTCGTTTCTGTTCGCCTGATCTTTATTGTATTTCCTTCAAAATCTGAGTGTTTCAGTGTAACCAGTTCATCTACTCTGATACCAGTAAAAAACATCAGCAGAATACCTAGTGTACTGTCTCATTGACTTTCAGTTAAATAACGCAGAATGTTTTTTCATCGACAAGGCGACTGAACGAGGCGATGCGGTGGCATCGTTGAGCGAAGTCAACGCAGTTCGATGGGAAAACAGGCAAGTTATTTAGCGAAATGTCAATGAGACAGTACACTAGAATTCATCAGGGATTCTTGTAGATTCTGCATTTTCCAGTTACCGTGTCACTGATTGGTTATCGTACCGTTGATCGAACTGGGCAAAGCGTTTCTTAATTTCTACTGTATTAGTATGTTAGTTTCGACATGGCAGCAGATGTGAAACCTGTGAAACTGTCCGATTGCTTCTGTCGTTCCGGTGATCGTAACTCTTGAGATGTTCCCTTGTGATATTGATGATTCAGGGCGGCATTCTGCAACAGTGTATATAACCGATTTCATGGTGTAAAAATTGTTGTGGCTGCTGGCATATCAGAGTTAATAGATATCATGTCGCGTATCGACATGTTAAGAAATTGTCAATCTCACTCCGTTCACACACACTCAATACATTCCACTCATCCCCTCACCATCTCACACTCACCTTGTATAGTGATACCTGCAAGCCAGTATATAAACATTTTCATCATCTATCTGATAAATAAGCCTGTCCTTATCATTAATGCGTCTTGACCAAAATCCTGCCAAATTACCTGTCAATGGTTCCGGTTTGCCGATTCCCTGATTACCATTCCTGCATATATCCTCTATCAGAGTATTGATCTTCTTCAGTGTCTTTTTGTCTTCTGTCTCCCAGTAAACGTAGTCTTCCCATCCGTTCTGTGTAAACACCTTATTCATCATTCAACCTCTTTTAACTTATGAACGCTTGCTTTTCCTGCCTGTAACTGTTTCTTTGATTCCATGATCCAGTCATAATTTGCCCGATCTTCCATAAGATAGAGATTCTCCATAAGATTATTGTAGGATTCCTCTGACATCATCACCACATTTCTGTTGTTTTTACGAGTAACTATCATGGTTTCGTAATCATCTGTGACCTTATCCATATAGTTTTTCATGTTTTCTCGTAAATTCGTATAGTTCACGGCCAACATGTACACCCCTCCTTTCCTGTACAGTATTCTGTACTTTTATTATACGTACAGTATATGTAGCTGTCAATGATTTATCCAAAATCTGACCAAAAAAGTGAAGCAACTGAAAACTCAATTACCTCTTTCTGATGATATTATCTTACAGTAATTTTACATTTTACACTTTTCTTACCTGATGTTACAGTAATTATCGTGGTACCTTTTCCCCTTGCTTTTATCTGTCCTTTTGAACTTACAGTCGCTATTTTTATATTACCCGTTTTATATGTTACTTTTTCACCACTGGTTATTGGCGAAAGTATCGGTCGTAATGTAGTGCTTTGATTTCTTTTTAGGTTAATTTTGGATGGAATTCCTGTAATTTTAGTTGTTTTTACAACTGTTGTCTGAACTGTAACAGGAATCTTCTTTTTCAATCCACTCTTTAAGGTTACAGTAATAACAGCTCTTCCCTTTTTATTGCCTGCTGTGATCGTACAGGTTCCATTTGATTTTCCAGAAACTTTTGCAACAGAAGTATTATTAGCCTTCCATGATACAATAGAATCTCCTTTCGCAAGACCACTGATTCTTACAGCTGTTGTTTTCTGCTTTGTTTTCAATATAAGGCTTGTCACAGAAGATTTTATGGTAGGTTTTACCTTATTTCCAACTTTACGGGTTTCTTTTTTCCCACAAACACCACAGAAACGCGACTGTTGTGCCTGTGCAAATACAGTTGCCTGACTTGTAGTTTTCCATGAAGAAAACTTATGTCCTGTTGCCGGTATTATCTGTTGTGAATCTTCTTTAATTTCATCACATACACTGCAGTGAATACTTTTTCTTCCAGACGTTGTACATGTCGGTTTTAAATCTGTTGTTTCTTTATCGTTCCATTTATGTTCAACTGTTTCAAGTTTTTCAGTTTTAGTTGCATTACACCTGAAACAAGTATATACTTTTTGACCTTTCTCCGTACAGGTTGGTTTCTTTTCGATCACTCCATTATCCCAACGATGACCTATCGCCCTGATAATGTTTCCGTCTGCCAGAAGCTCTCCACAATCTTTGCAATATACATCTCCTGTATATCCATCTCTTTCACAGGTAGCCTCTTTTGCATACCTGACTTCAGTATTTTTGTGTCCTGACTGCGGTACAATCACTTCTTTGTTCTGCGTTTGAAAATTACTGTTTGAAAACGCCGCTGTATACTGTATTTTTCCATCCCGGGTGCATGTTGCCTGTTCGACAATCTTTTCTTGAGTCTTTACCGTTTCTGTATCTTCATATTTGCACAAAGAACAAACTTCCGAGGCCATACATTCAGAATTATCTTCACTCCATTTATAAGAAACATTTCCATAAACATGTTTTTGATTCGTTGGAATAAACTTTTCTTCTTTATATCCACATCCATCTCTCTGACACGAATAGGTGATAATCCCCTCTTCTATACAGTTCGCTTCTTTGCTTACAACTCCCTGGTCAAGATCATGTCCCAGTGCCGGAATCTCTGTTTCATACTGATCTCCGCAAATTTTACAGGTTTCTTCTCCCTTTCCCTTTTCTGTACATGAACTTGCTTTTGTGACCTTAAGTATGTAAGAATGCTCATGTGTCGGGTCATAATTGTAATAAATTGTTGCATTTTTAATATTCAGGTTTAAAGCATCCCATTGTTCTTTTGTTCCGGAATATCTGACAGTTCTCAGACCAGTGCATTTAGTAAAGACATTTTTCCCAAAAATTGTTGCGCTGTTCAGAATATTTACGCTCTCCAGACTTTTACAGCCCCCAAATGTTTCCCATTTAATTTCAGTAACATTTTTCGAAATCTCAATACTGGTCAGACTGGTGCAGTCTGCAAAAGCCCCAGACCAAATAAGCGTTAATTTCTCAGGAAACTTCACATTATTTAATTTACTACAGTTTCTGAACGCATTTGGTCCTATTATCTCTAGTGTTTCTGGAAATTTCACATATTCCAGATTTGTACATCCCTGAAATCCGCCAATTCCCATTACGCCTTCAGGTATTTCAATTTTTCTCAGGCCGGTGCAACCTTCAAAAGCACCGTCATGGACCTCTGTTATCTTATCTGGAAGCTTAATATCTGTTAAACTTTTGCAGCCACAAAAAGCATCAAGACCAATATAATCTACATCTTCCGGAATTTTTATCTCTGTCATATTGACGCAGCCGCAAAACGCCTCATCACCAATACTTTTAATCCCTTCCTGTATACTGACTTTTTTAATGGAATCGCAGTATGCACTCCCTTTTATCCCCCATAACTTTTTGTTTGCAGCATGTTCTTCCAATCTCATTATAATAAATTATACCTTTCCTGTCCGTAATTGTAAATATGCATCACTACAGTACCAGACACTTCGTTTTTGCCATATATACAGGATTTTCTCCTTGTTTTATTTCAGATTATATTATACAATATAAAAGTTATTTAACTTTCTATACACTTTGCATTTACGCTATGCTATAATAGCAAAGTAGTTATACTGGATTTTTTTAACATAAAATTACTCAGGAGGGACAGAGATGGAAAACGAAACTGTTTCCAAAAATTTTATTGAGAACATCATTGACGAGGATCTGGCCGAAGGTGTTTATGATACCGTACACACCCGTTTCCCACCGGAACCGAACGGGTACCTCCATATCGGACATGCCAAATCCATTCTTTTAAACTATGGACTTGCACAGAAATACAACGGCAAATTCAACATGCGTTTCGATGATACCAACCCGACCAAAGAAAAGAGCGAATTTGTAGAGTCCATCAAAGCGGACATCAAATGGCTCGGTGCTGACTGGGAAGACAGACTTTTCTTTGCGTCTGATTATTTCCCGCAGATGTATGAAGCTGCTGTCAAGCTCATCAAGAAGGGCAAAGCTTATGTCTGCGATCTGACTGCCGATCAGATCCGCGAATACCGTGGTACTCTTACAGAGCCAGGCAAAGAAAGCCCATACCGTAACCGCAGCGTCGAAGAAAACCTTCAGCTTTTTGAAGAAATGAAAGACGGCAAATACCAGGATGGAGAGAAAGTTCTCCGTGCCAAGATCGATATGGCATCCCCGAACATGAACATGCGTGACCCGGTCATCTACCGTGTTGCTCATATGACTCACCACAGAACCGGCGATACCTGGTGCATCTATCCAATGTACGACTTTGCTCATCCGATCGAGGATGCGATCGAGGGAATCACACATTCTATCTGTACACTGGAATTTGAGGATCACAGACCGCTTTATGACTGGGTAGTAAGAGAACTGGAATACCCGCAGCCACCGAAGCAGATCGAATTTGCAAAATTATACCTGACAAACGTTGTTACCGGCAAGCGTTACATCAAGAAACTTGTTGAGGACGGCATCGTAGACGGATGGGATGATCCGCGTCTCGTTTCCATCGCCGCTCTCCGCAGAAGAGGTTTCACTCCGGAATCCATCAAGATGTTCGTTGAACTCTGCGGTGTATCCAAGGCCAACAGTTCCGTTGACTACGCTATGCTTGAATACTGTATCCGTGAGGATCTCAAGCTCAAACGTCCGCGTATGATGGCAATCCTTGATCCGATCAAACTCGTGATTGACAACTATCCGGAAGGTCAGGTTGAATACCTGGAAGCTCCGAACAACATGGAAAACGAAGCTCTCGGAACACGTAAGCTTCCATTTGGCAAGGAGCTTTATATCGAGCGTGAGGACTTCATGATCGAGCCTCCACGTAAATACAAGAGACTTTTTGTAGGTGCTGAAGTTCGTCTTATGAACGCTTACTTCGTTACCTGTACAGGATATGAAGCAGATGATGACGGTACTGTACGTGTTGTACACTGTACTTACGATCCTGCTACCAAGGGCGGCAACGCTCCTGACGGACGTAAAGTCAAAGGAACGATCCACTGGGTAGAAGCTTCCAATGCAGGCAAAGCAACCGTTCGTCTCTACGAAAACATCGTAGATGAAGAAAAGGGTGTTTACAACAAAGAAGACGGTTCCCTCAATGTGAACCCGAATTCTCTGACCACCGTAACTGCTTATGTAGAGCCAGCTCTTATGGAAGCCAAAGGATACGACAGCTTCCAGTTCGTAAGAAACGGATTCTTCTGTGCAGATATCCACGACTCCAAAGAAGGCGAGCCGGTATTCAACCGCATCGTTTCTCTCAAGAGTTCCTTCAAGCTTCCCAAAGCCTGATCCAGATTCACGCAATTACGCAAAAGTGCCCCGCCGGTAGTTGATCCGGCGAGACACTTTTTATTTAATGAAATTATTCTTCTGTTTCAGGAGCTTTTTCTTCTGCTTCTTCTGTTTCCTGAACTTCTTCTTTTATTTCTTCTTCAAGAGCTTCTTCAGCCTCTGTTTCCTCTGCTTCTTCTTCCGCAGATTCCTCTACAGCTTCTTCGCTTTCTTCCCATGCTTCAAAGGATTCGTGAGCTTCTTTCTTTTCTTCTTTCTTCGGCTCTTCCTCTTCTTCAAAGTCATCATCGAAATCGTCGTCAAAATCGTCCTCGAAATCCTCGAGAGGTTTCTTCTTGAATGCCAGTGCTGCTACAGCTCCTGCCGCTGCGGCTGCTACGGCTCCGACTGCAACAAATCCCCAATATTTGTTTAATTTTGCCATAATACTCTGCTCCTTTCATATAACAGTTTGTTCTTTGTCACAAAGATTAGAATAATTATACTATTTTTTGTCCCAAAAAGAAAGGGAAAAGTTTCGTATCTTGCCTCTTATCCTCTGAAGTGCATTATCGATCGACTTGGGTGTTTTTCCCATAATCTTTGCGATCTGGATGTAACCATAACCCTTAAGATAATACTCCAGCACCTTATTTTCCATTGGACTTAATGTCCGGTGGATCTCCTGTTCAAGGCTCCTCGTGCTTTCCTGGTCAATGATGATATTTTCAGGATTTTCCCACCAGGAACCTTCCAGCTCATCCGTTTCCTCCGGTTCTTCACTAAGTGAAATATAGGAGTTCAGAGGCATATGCTTCTGCCGGTTTGAATTTTGGATAGCACTGTAAAGCTGTCGGTCAATGCACATCCCCGCAAATGTCCGAAAAGAAGCATCTTTGTCAGGCTGATAACTCTGTACCGCCTTAAAAAGCCCGATCATTCCTTCCTGTATCAGATCATCGGTCTCACCGCCGATCAGGAACATGGCTCTTGCTTTCTGGCGGACAAATCCTTTGTATTTTTCCATCAGATAATCTGATATCTCTTCCTCACCAGATCTCAGCCTGGTGAGCAATTCTTCATCTGTGCATTTTTCATACTGGCACATAGAGAATCTCCATTTCTTATTTGCTTTCTGCCACGAGACGCTGTCTTACGATCTCATACGCAAGGACACCTGCTGCAACGGATGCATTCAGAGAATCGATATCTCCCTTCATCGGGATAGATGCGGTAAAGTCACATGCCTCTCTCACAAGACGACTGACTCCTTCGCCCTCGTTTCCGATCACAAGACCGATCGGTCCCGTCAGATTCATACGGTACATGCTCTCTCCGCCCATATCTGCACAGACGAACCAGATGCCTTTTTGCTTAAGTTCTTCCATGGTACGTACCAGATTGGTAACTTTGGCAACCGGTGTGTAATTGATCGCACCGGCAGATGTCTTGGCAACTGTGGAAGTCAGTCCGACAGCTCTGCGCTTCGGAATGATAACACCATGTGCACCTGCCAGGTTAGCTGTACGGATGATCGCACCAAGATTATGCGGATCCTCTACATTGTCCAGAAGGATCAGAAACGGCGGCTCACCCTTCTCCTCTGCCTTGGCGAGGATGTCTTCTACGGTGCTGTATTCATAAGCTGCAACCTGCGCGATCACACCCTGATGTGCATGTGTCTCACTGAGCTGGTCCAGTCTTTCTTTGGATACATAATTGATGATCGTGTCTTTTTTGCGAGCCTCTCTTGCGATCGTGCGGACTGGTCCGTCCTGGCATCCATCCAGGATAAAAAGCTTGTCCACGCATTTGCCTGAACGAAAAGCTTCCAGTACCGCGTTGCGGCCTTCTATCTGTTCACTCATAATCTGTCCTCTCCGATTCCCATACGGACAAGTTCAAGCATCCGTGTGTAATCTCCCTTTAAATATAAGTATCCCATCAATGCCTCAAAGCCTGTTGCCCTTCTGTAATCAGCCATGGTTGCATGCTTTGCCATTGTAGGAGAATGTGCGTTGCGGCCTCTGCGGTAGATGTTATGCTCTTCCTCGGTCAGTTTCTCCTCTATCACTTCCATGATCGCTGACTGAGAAGCTGCCTTTACCAGACTGCTTGCTTTTTTGTGAAGCTGGTTGACCGGACAGTTGCCCTTCCTGACAAGGACTGTACGGATGATCAGCTCATAGATCCCATCTCCGATATACGCCAGAGTCAGCGGAGAATAACTCCGCAGATCCTGGTTTTCAAGATGAAACAGTTCATCAAGCTGTATCAGATTCGTTTCCATTTTACGCCCTCACGAGTATCTTTCAGTTCGATACCTTTTTCAAGAAGCAGTCCACGGATCTCATCTGCTCTTGCGAAATCTTTGGCTTTTCTTGCTGCCTGACGTTCTGCGATCAGGTTTTCGATCTCTTCGTCAAGGATCTCTTCTTTCTTCTCAAGAGTCAGTCCGAGAACATCGCAGAGTTTTGTCATAACTTCCAGAGTGTGTGCTGCAAATTCTGCGGAGCTTCCTTCCTGTACATTTGTGTTGGCAAATTTGACAAGTTCAAAGATCGCAGCCAGCGCATCAGCTGTGTTGAAGTCGTCATCCATAGCTTCCTCGAACTTAGTCACAAATGCAGTTTCTTCCTGCATCAGTTTCTTCTCGTCTTCTGTTGCTTCCTGCACAGCCGCTGCTGCCTTGCGGTCGCGAAGTCTTGCTGCTGCCTCTGTGATTCTCTCAAGCGCGTTCTTGGAGGATTCCATCAGATCTGCACTGAAATTGAGCGGGCTTCTGTAATGTGCGTTCAGCATGAAGAAACGAAGCACCTGCAGATCATACTGTTCACTGATCTCACGGACAGTACGGAAGTTTCCAAGAGACTTGGACATCTTGCGGTTGTCAATGTTCAGGAATGCATTGTGCATCCAGTATTTCGCAAAAGGAACTCCATTGCAGCATTCACTCTGTGCGATCTCATTCTCATGGTGAGGGAACACAAGGTCTTCGCCACCGGCATGGATGTCGATCTCCTCTCCAAGATATTTCTTGGACATAACGGAGCACTCAATATGCCAGCCCGGTCTTCCGTCGCACCATGGAGAGGTCCAGTATGGCTCTCCTTCTTTCTTCGGTTTCCAGAGTACGAAATCCAGCGGATCTTCCTTCTGATCCTCACCGGATACCTGCAGGGAACGGAATCCTGACTGCAGATCATCAAGGTTCTTATGAGAAAGCTTACCGTATTCTTTGAATTTCTTTACACGGAAGTATACAGTTCCATCGGCAACCGGATATGCATAACCCTTGTCGATCAGTGTCTGGATCATATCGATCATTCCGTCAATCTCCTGTGTTGCAAGCGGATGTGTGGTAGCCGGTTTTACGTTCATGCCTGCCATGTCCTTCTTGCACTCTGCGATATAACGCTGTGAAACTTCCTCTGCGCTTACGCCTTCCTCGATCGCTTTCTTGATGATCTTGTCATCTACGTCTGTGAAGTTGGATACATAGTTTACTTCGTATCCTTTGTACTCCAGATAACGGCGTACCGTATCAAAAATGATCATCGGTCTTGCATTTCCGATATGGATCAGGTTGTACACAGTCGGTCCGCATACATACATGCGTACCTTGCCCTCTTCCAGCGGTACAAATTCTTCTTTTCTTCGTGACATTGTATTAAAAAGTTTCATGTCTCTTTCCTCCGATATTATTTTGTAACAAGATCAGTCCTGGATCTCTGTGAGCAGGCAGATTGCCTGAGAAGAAATCCCTTCCCCGCTTCCGGTAAATCCAAGTCCTTCTTCTGTAGTTGCCTTAACATTGATCTTTGATTCCGGGATTCCAAGAGCATCCGCCATATTTTTACGCATCTGCGGAATATGCGGTGCCATCTTTGGTTTCTGGGCGATGATCGTCGCATCAATGTTCCCTACTTCATATCCATGTTCCTTAAGAAGCTCTGACACATGAATCAGAAGCTTCACACTGGAAATCCCTTTGTATTTGGGATCTGTGTCCGGGAAATGTTTTCCGATATCTCCAAGAGCCGCAGCCCCAAGCAAAGCATCCATCACTGCATGGATCAGCACATCCGCATCAGAATGTCCGAGAAGACCCTTTTCCCACGGGATCTTGACTCCCCCGAGGATCAGGTCACTGTTTTCTGTCAGCTTATGTACATCATATCCCATTCCAACTCTCATAATCATTCTCCTTCTATTTCGAGCATTCTGCTGACTCTCAGAAAACTGAGGCGCCGTCTGACATAAGGAGCCAGTTTCAGGCTCTGTGGTATGATTTCCTCTGTGAGTCCGATCTCGTATACACTCTGCTTACATCCAGCCTTATCCATCGCATGAACAAGTTCCTCTTCTCGCGGAAGTTCTTCAATTATATCTGCAATTTCAGAAAGACAGGATTCCAGTCTTGCCGGACTGACTTCCTCCAGTGGATCCGGTGTGTTTTCTTCGATAATTCCCTCCAGCAGATGTTTCTTACCGAATGTTTTTTCAAGAAGTTCTGTATCATCCTCACGTTCTGATAATACCCTGCATCTGCCTTCACGGATTGCTCTGGCAATACGGTTATATTCTCTGAGAACGATCAGGGTTCCAATCGAGACTTTCTCACCGTGAAGCGCATCCAGCGGTCCATTGATCACTTCTATCTCCCACAGATGAGAAAGGTGATGTTCTGCACAGGAAGCCGGTCTGGAATTTCCAACCATCTGCATCGCCAGCCCGGACAGAATCAGCGCATACATCAGTTTCTCACAGCTTTCTCTGTCACCTTGTGCAATATCATCCAGACAGGAGCGTACTGTCCTGAGTGCTTTTTCTTCCAGTTCAATAATCTCATCACAAATGTATTCATCTGTCAGCATATGAGCAATCTTCCAGTCTGCAAGACAGATATATTTTCCAAAAAGATCAGATACACCGGATGCATTCAGCCGTCTCGGTGCCGCTGCAAAAATATTTGAATCAGCATAAACTGCAATAGGCGGTGCCGCCGGCACTGTTTTTTTGAGCCCATTCCAGGTCATTGCTGCAACTGTAGATACGAATCCGTCCACGCTTGCCGCTGTTGGAACGGAAATAAAGGGAATTTTGTACTGAAAAGCCACATAACGGCTGATGTCATGGATCGTACCTGTTCCCACTGCCAGGATCAGGTCTATATCCTCTTCCATGTTATTCTCTACTACTTCGATTGCATGCTGGTCTGCATGAAGACCCTCAGCATCCAGCACAAGTACCTGACATCGGTCATAGATATCTTCCATGATCTCCTCTGTCACCTTGCATGTGTTTGTGTCACAGATCAGAAGCGGTGAAATATATTCCTTGAGAAACCCGTCTGACATTGCTTCTTCCAGCTTCTCCACTACTCCTTCTTCAATTAAAATTTCCTTTACTTCTATATGGTGATTCTTCCCGCACCCACAAGGTCGGGCAAAGTCATCCGTATCGACTCGCATGTAATTTATTCCTCCTGATTATACTCTATTTATCGAAATCTCCAAGTTACTGTTCACTCCACAGTAACATATCCTGTCCTGGAGCAGACAGTATTTACTGGTCATCAGACCAGTTTGTTACAGTTCGATATTATACATGATTTCCTGTCAAAAAGCAACGCAGGCATGCAGGAAACCAAAGATTTACAGGTTGAGGTAATTATAGACCATACTGGAAATATTCTGGATGTTCTGCACTGCATCACCGCCGCTTTTCCAGCCCTCTGACATCACACAGAGAATGTATGTGGTCTTTGCTCCGTACACGATCGCGATATCATGCTGGTCCTCATCTGTCTCACCTGTCTTGTTTGCTGTCGGAACTTCTGCCTTGATCCCTGCAGGGATCTTGCTGGTATTTTCCTGCCGTTTCAGAAGGTCCAGCATCTGTGCAGACGCTTCTTCACTCACGCATTCTCCCCTGTAGATCCGCTCCAAAAGAAGTCCGCAGTCTTTTACCGAAGTCATATTTCTTCCACCAAGACTGATCTTTGCTGAAGAAGACGGATGAAGCGTGCTCTGGTAACTCGTCTCGGAATAGCCTTCTTTTTTGAGATATTCATTGACCTTCTCTGCTCCGTCAAGGAAATCATGTTTTTCCGACTGCAGTCTGCCAAGTTCATTACAGGATTCATTGTCACTGACTGTGATCATGTTTGTGAGGAGATTATCGATTTTTGTCTGTACTGCTGCATTTGCGGCATCGGTCTTCATCTGCTTCGCTTCGTTCTCCAGAACAAGATCCATATCCTCAAACGTCTTTGCCATCACGAAAGCTTTGATAAGACTTGCTGAATACATCGGCTCGTCATTGATCACAAACTCTTCCTCTGTTTCCAGATCCTTGACGTAAACACTCCAGTTTCCATCATAACCGGATACCGTCGCCTCAAGCTGCGGTTCCAGATTTTCAATTCCAAGTGCATCAAGCCCCTGCACTTTGCCTGTTTCATCCACCGGGAATCCATCCGGCGTAGTCCCTGCTTTCTGCTCAAGAACACCATTTGCCCCACCGAAATAATACGTTCCGGAAAACATCTGACCATTCGAAGTCATCTCAAGTTCATGTGTTCCCGGCTCCGTCACCATCCGTCCTGTCTCATCAAAATAATAATAGCCGTCAAAGGTCGTCCCATCCATTGTCAGTCCATCTATATATCTCACCTGCGGCGCGGCAGAAAGTTTTCCAAGATTGTTTACCATATAGTATCCGTCAAACGTATACTCTGCCGGCTCTCCCGTTTCATCTGTCCCCATACAGGTAAGCTTGCTGATCTTTACCATATGAGGGCTTGCCGCCAGATAGCATCCGTCCGCATCATGATAATAAAAACCATCCAGTACAGTGCCGTCTATTTCCATTTTGTCAAAATAATGAACAGATACCGCTGTATCCTTGCTTCCGTCTTCTTTGAGGCAGTAAAAACCGTCGCTTTTCATAAGGTATCTGCCGGACCCATCCCCGATCGGCTGAATCTGTGCTTCTTCTGTTACTGACAAAAGACTGTCAGAAGCCGCAGCCACACCCACAGGTGTACCGGCTAATGTCAGACACAGACACAATGCCAGAACCGTTCGTCTCTTCATCTTCTTCTCCTTTTGTATCTATCCCACGATTACTTTTTTGCAAACTGATTGTTCATAGTATACCTGAAATCACACATATGTCAAGCATCCGCGCCATCCTCCTGCTCCGGCCCGGTCCCTTCGTTTCCACAGCTTTCCATTTCTGAAACCTGCTCCCAGAAATCCTTAAGCGATGCCTCCACCGTCCCGATCGTGCACGTTTTTACAGACGACCACTCACGCGGAAAAAGCATCCGATATTCCCGGTTCATGAAACGTTCATCCATAAGCAGGATCACGCCGATATCTTCCCGGGTCCTGATCACGCGGCCTGCCGCCTGGAGCACCTTGTTCATGCCAGGATAACGATAGGCATAATCAAAGCCTGGCTCCCCTTTCTCGTCATAATATTCTTTCAGGATCTCTCTTTCGCAACCGATCTGTGGAATCCCTGTTCCGACAACTGCCACGCCGATCAGCCTGTCACCGATCAGATCGATCCCTTCCGAAAAAATCCCTCCCATGACGCAGAAGCCAAGAAGTGTTTTTTCACCCTGCGCCTGAAATTCTCTGAGGAATTCTTCCCGCTCCCGTTCATTCATTGAAGCCTGCTGACAGATGCAGTCCACCCAGTCAGCCGAAAATTCCTCCTGATAAACTTCAAACACATCTTCCATCAGTTTATAGGACGGAAAAAAGATCATATAATTTCCTTTTTTCTTCCAGGACATCCGCGCAATGTATTCTGCAATCCTGCGGTATTCTTCATACCCTCTTCTGGTGTATCTGCTGCTGACATCGCGGCACAGGAGAAGGCATCTTTTTTCTTCCTCAAAAGGAGAATTTACATACATGCCGAAATTTTCATTTCTGGTACTCAGCATCTTCCTGTAGTAAGCAAGCGGCAGAAGTGTTGCCGAAAAAAATACCGTGCTGACTCCACGGTCCAGGCATCTCTGCAGATTTGCCGCCGGATTTACACAAAACAGTTTCATACGGAACTTTCCGTCTTCATCCGTCGAAACATACGTCACATAATTTTCATCCACCAGTTCTGCAATGTTCAGGAAATCCCGTACCGCAAAATAAAATTCCAGGATTCCATCCACGAATTCCTGTGACGGCGGTTCTTCCAAAAGTTTGTCCATCTCTCCCTGAATACTCAGAAGCGTCACAGGAAGTGTCCCCGCATTTTCCAGCACCTGCCAGGAGGAACTGCTTTCTTCCTTCAGTACTTCCAGTTGTTTTGCAGCTTTGCCAAGCATACGATACAGTCTGCTACTGTGTGCTCTTACGAATCTGCGGGTGCTTTCTATCTCTTCTTTGCACAGGGAAGCACTGTACATTTCTCTTCCACGGTCCACCAGATTGTGTGCTTCATCGATCAGGAAGAGATATTTTCCTTTTATATTTTCCCCGAAAAACCGTTTCAGATAAACATTTGGATCAAACACATAATTATAATCACAGACGATCCCGTCCATCCACACTGCCAGGTCAAGTGTTATCTCAAATGGACAGACACTGTATTTCTCTGCCTGTGCAAGAATCGTCTCACGGTCAAAAGCTTCTTCTTTCGTCCACAGTTCATAGACGGCATCGTTTATCCTGTCATAATGCCCCTTCGCATAAGGACATTTCTGCGGGTCACAGTCCATCTCATCACAGAAGCACATTTTTTCTTTTGCTGTGATCGTGATAGATTTGAAGTGCAGACCTTTCCCGCGGAGAATTGAAAATGCATCCTCTGCCACAGTCCGCGTGATCGTCCTGGCCGTCAGATAAAAGACCGTCTCGCCTTTTCCCTGTCCCACAGCACGGACTGCCGGAAAGATTGCAGACATCGTCTTACCGATCCCGGTCGGAGCCTGGATAAAAATCTGCGCCTCTTCTGAGATCGCATGGTAAACTCCGGCAACCATTTCTCTCTGCCCTTTGCGGTATGGAAACGGGAATTCCAGAGTTTCCATGGATGCATTTCTCTCTTTTCGCCAGGCGAGCTGATAAGAGACCCATTTATAGTACTCATCTGTCAGATCCTGATACCATTTCTCCAGTTTTTCTCTGGCGATCGTTTCCCGGAATCTCCGGATTTCCTCCGTATCAAGCTGACCATATGTCATCTGGATATCAATCCTTTCCAGATCATGGGCTTCCATATAGATCCAGCCATAACAGAGTGCCTGTGCACGATGGACCTGCACCGGTTCTTCCAGACTGTCAAGGCTTTTGTAAATTCCTTTGATCTCATCGATACAAACAGTTTCGTTCTCTGCAAAAATACCGTCAGCTCTTCCCTCTACACACAGGATCAGATCTTCATATTCACTTTCTTTTTTGAGCGGAACTTCTGCCTGATAGGTGCTGCCCATCTGTTTCTGGATCTTTCGGTGAAAGCGGCTGCCCTTGAGCATGGCTTCTTTGTCTGCTGCCGTTCCGCTCCTGCTTGTCAGATCACCGCTTCTCAAAATAAATTCTACCAGATTTCGAACTGAAATACGGATTACCGGTTTTTCCATCCTGCTTTCTCTCCTGCTTCCCATACATTCAAAAAGGCACATATCCTTTCTCTGAATATGTGCCCGCTCCTGCCAAACTTCTGATACAGTTATGCTACTGCAAATTTGTCCATAACTTTATTGAATTTCTGGCTCTCTCCATAACATCTGACTGTCAGTTCCCGTGTAAGGTCCATGCTCAGGATTCCCAGAAGAGACTTGGCATCAATGATGATACGGTTATAAGAAATATCAATATCAAAGCTGCATTTTGCTGCCTCGTTCACAAATTCCTGTACATCTTCTGTCGCGTTTAATTTAATCTGTCTTGTAATCATATAATTCCTCCTCGTGTTCTGACTCAAGTGCAAAAAGACCCGGTTTCCCGGATCTTTTTATTTATTAGATCTGTGTCAGAACAAAAATGTCGTAAATTGCCTTCAATGCTGTCTCAAAATCTCTGTTTTCAACACCGATGATGATATTCAGCTCACTGGATCCCTGGTCGATCATCTTTACATTGACATGTGCATGTGCCAGAGCTGCAAATACACGCGCTGCAGTTCCTCTCTGGGACTTCATGCCACGGCCTACGACTGCGATCAGCGCAAGGTCAGATTCCATCTCCACGAAATCAGGCTGTACTGCTCTGTGGATTCCGGCGATCACCTGCTGTTCTTTTTCTTCAAATTCGTCCTGATGAACATAGATCGTCATGGTATCAATACCGGACGGTACATGCTCAAAGCTGATTCCCTGGTCTTCAAATACCTGGAGAACTTTTCTTCCGAAACCAACTTCGCTGTTCATCATGGATTTCTCAATATTGATAGAGCAGAATCCCTTCTTACCTGCGATACCTGTGATCACATATTTCGGTTTACGGCATGTGCTCTCTACGATAAAGGTTCCTTTATCCTCCGGACGGTTGGTGTTACGGATGTTGATCGGGATTCCCTCTTTACGGACAGGGAAGATCGCATCCTCATGAAGAACAGTTGCACCCATGTAGGAAAGCTCTCTCAGCTCACGGTATGTGATGGTCTCGATCACTGCCGGATTATCCACGATCCTCGGATCTGTTACCAGGAAACCGGAAACATCTGTCCAGTTCTCGTAGATGTCTGCATGGATCGCTTTGGCTACAAGAGAACCTGTAACATCAGATCCACCTCTGGAGAAAGTCTTGACAGTTCCGTCTTCCATACCACCATAGAATCCCGGAATAACTGCCTTTTCGCATTTCTGAAGACGTTTTGCAAGAAGTTTGTCTGTCTTGTCTGCATCAAAGTTTCCGTTCTTGTCAAAACGGATCACAGTTGCGGCATCTACGAATTCATATCCGAGATATGCAGCCATCACTTTACCATTCAGAAACTCTCCTCGGGATGCTGCGTACTCTGCGCCTGCCTGTGCTTTGAAATCAGCTTCGATCTGACGGAACTCTTCCTCGAGGGAAAGCTCAATCTTCAGACCCTTGATGATCTCATAAAAACGTTCTTTGATCTCGTTGAGGATACCTGTAAAGTCAGCACCTGCTGCGGCCTTGTCATAGCATGCATACAAAAGATCTGTTACCTTGGTGTCTCCCGAGTATCTCTTACCCGGTGCAGACGGAACCACATAACGTCTGCTCTCCTCGCTTCTGATGATATCCCCTACTTTTTTGAACTGTTCTGCGTTCGCAAGGGAGCTTCCTCCAAATTTCACAACTTTTTTCATAATAATTCTCACCCTTCTGTGTTCCTCTAAAACTAAAAAGTGCTAAAAGCTGTTTTATATTGTATTGAAAAACAGAAAGTTTTGCAAGTATTTCTTACGAATATTGACGAAAAATCCTGAAAAAATTATTATGCACAGTACTCACGGAGAATACTTTCAAGAGCAGATGCACTGCTGGTGTGGCATCTACATACCGGGATAGATTTTCTTTTTGCTTCTTCAACTGCACAGTTTACCATCTTATGAGACACCGTACTGGTAAACAGGATCATAAGATCCGGCGCGCCGATCTTTTTCTTCATGGCACCTTTTTCTTTGGCAAAAACTTTCGCTTTACATCCGAATCCTTTGCAGATATCTTCATACTGACATACCATTCTTTCATTTCCACCTACGATCACAATACTCATATTCTCACCTCTTATTTTGTTATTCTAAACTAACTTCATATTTTAAAAGAAAGCGGCTCATTGCGTCCGCTTTATGTTTTCAGTTTCTTTTGGTTAGCTCATGCTAACTATCTAAGAGCATAGTACCATAGATTCCTTTGTTTGTCAAAGGATTTTTCATTTTAATTTTATCACATCACAAACGTAAAGTATTTCTTCTCTGACTTTGAAGTGCACATCGTTCTCTCCATAGGCGATCCCGTAGACTCTCTCCGGGTTCTTCTGGTATCTCGGACGCGGGTCATTGGCGAGCACTTCTATCAGTGCCTCCCTCTGTGATTCCGGGATCTTTTGCAGCAGTTCTTCTGGAAATTTCACTTTAAGGATATGTTCTTCGATATGGTCTGTGAAGCCGCCTTTTGCTTCCGGATGGCTGTCCACATAGGGAAGGTACGGTTTGATATCGTAGATCGGCGTTCCATCCATCAGATCCGCCCCTGAGATGTGCAGGACCGTACCAAGATCCGAATGATATTCAATCTCTTCCAGGCGGACTGATGAGAGTCCCAGACTGTTGGGGCGGAATGGGGATCTGGTCGCAAACACGCCCATTCTTGTATTTCCTCCAAGTCTTGGCGGGCGTACTGTCGGAGACCAGTTCTCGCGTACTGCCTCCGAAAACTGCCAGATGAGCCAGATATAATCGTAATCTTCCAGACCACGGAATGCCTCCGTTACCCGGTATTCCGGCTCAAACACGATCGTTGCCTTTAATGCACTCAGCCGGTTGCTCTGATGTGGGATTCCAAACTTTGTCGGGAAATCATTGTGGATCCTTGCTATGATCTTCATATTATTTTGTTCTGACATGTATTTTTCCTCTGTATTTTCTCTGTAAAAAATAAACAGCAGCCCGGCTGCCATAAGTACTGCCGGGCCGCTGTATGTATTTTAGCTTATCCGATTTCAGCGGTCAATGATTTCTATTTCTGTATCGTCTTTGGCATCCAGATTGTTGATGTATTTCCTGGTCTCTGCCACGATCACATTCGAAAGGAGCAGGACCGCCACAAGGTTTGGAAGTGCCATCAGCGCATTCAGGATATCCGCGATCGTCCATACCAGGTTCAGAGAAATGACCGGTGCGATCACTGCCACTGCGATGTAAAGGACTCTGTACGGGATCAGGCCTTTTTTTCCTGCAAAATATTCTACGCAGCGTTCTCCGTAGTATGCCCATCCAAGAACCGTAGAATACGCAAAAGAAATAATTCCAATTACAAGGATCACCGGACCAAGGACCGGAATCTGCTGGAATGCCAGTGTTGTCAGGACACCTCCGTTTGTGATCTCTCCCATGTCAATCGCCGGATTTTTCATGATGCTTGTGACAAGCACCAGTCCTGTCATCAGACATACGACAACGGTATCCCAGAAAGTACCTGTGCTGGATACAAGGGCCTGACGCACCGGATTTCGTGTCTGTGCCGCTGCTGCTGCGATCGGAGCAGAACCCATACCGGATTCATTGGAAAAAAGTCCTCGTGCGATTCCATACTGCATTGCCATCATGATACCACGGCCAACCAGGCCGCCTGCTGCAGCTCCCGGTGTAAATGCCAGTTTACAGATCGTTGTCACTGCCGGGATAATAAAATCATAATTGATACACAGGATCACAAAACAGCCAAGTACATAAAAAGCTGCCATGAACGGAACCAGTTTCTCACATACATTTGCGATAGATTTGATCCCGCCAAAAATAACAAGTGCTGTCAGTACTGCAACGACGATTCCAACTACAAACGGTGGAATACTCAAGTTTTCCTGACAGACCGTCGCGATCGCATTGACCTGCGTGGCACAGCCGATCCCAAAAGATGCAAAGCCGCCAAAGACAGCAAAGATCATTCCAAGCCACTTCATATTCAGTCCACGTTCCAGCGCATACATCGCACCGCCCTGCATACGTCCGTCCTTCGTTTTTACACGGTATTTTACAGCGATCAGAGATTCACTGTACTTCGTTGCGATCCCAAAAACGCCGGTAAGCCAGCACCACAGGACTGCACCCGGACCTCCCAGTGCGATCGCGGTTCCCACACCGATGATGTTTCCTGTTCCGATCGTGGATGCCAGGGCTGTCGTCAGTGCGCCAAACTGGCTGACCTCGCCTTCTCCGTCAGGATCTTTTGTCACAGATAAGCGGATCGCGGTGCCGATCTTTCTCTGGATGACTCCTGTACGGATCGTCATAAAAATGTGGGTTCCTAGGAGCAGAAGGATCATCCACCAGCCCCATACCCAGGTGTCGATCTGATTGATCATGTTTTCAACTGCACTATACATCTCTCGTCCTCCCTTGTCGTTTTTTGTGTGAAGGAACTTCTGACTGTTCAGATAAAACAAAAGGGCGCACAGACATTCTTATGTCTGTACACCCTTGTACTTTCCTTTTCACTGTTTCAGTGTCACACTTATGTGTTTTATTATACTGAATCCCAGTCCTTTTTGCAACTGGCTTTTATCTTTAATTGTCAGAATTTTAAATCCTCCGAAAAAAGCTCTCTTACCTTTTTGCTTCTTCCATCCATTCTTTCAGTGCCTTCATACGGACTCTGGCATCCATCATTCCCCTCTCGTAGACACTCTGGATCACATCGAGATCTGTCTCCATACGGCTGATCTCAAGCTTTTCAGATGGCTGGATCACAAAAACTTCTCCCGCCTCTTCCAGACGGTGGATCTCCTTTAATGACTGATTGTAGACACTATGACGCTCTTTGAGTGCCTCGGCAAATTCCGGGTATTTATGGTATCTCAGCTCTGCCATCTTTGCATTCTGTGGCTTCTTTACATAGCCTTTGTGCTGTGTGAGGATTACAACATTTTTCTCAAAACCCATCCTGCGAAATGCTTCCAACGGAATACTGTCTGTACAGCCGCCGTCCAGAAGCTTCATTCCCTGATAATCTACAAGTTTCGACACATATGGCATAGATGCGGATGCGCGCAGGACATCAATCTGGTTCAGCATATCTGTGATCTTTATGTATTCTGCCTTCCCTGTCTCTACATTGGAGCAGGTCGCATAAAACTCTGTATCTGATTTCAGAAATGCCTCATAATCATACGGATCAAGTCTTTCCGGAATATCATGATAGCATAACTGTTTTCCAACCACTTCCCCTGTATGGACCAGGTTCCACATACTCATAAAATGCTTATCATTCCTGTATTTCTTAAAATAACGGATGCTTCTGCCCTTCTGTCCCGAAACGAAAGAACAGCCATGGAGTGCCCCGGCAGACACTCCGATCACTCCGTCAAAATGCAGCCCCTGCTCCATAAATACATCCAAAACGCCGGCTGTATAAATGCCGCGCATTGCTCCACCTTCCAAAACCAGTCCTGTCTTCATCACTGTTGCCTCACCTTTCTGTCTTCCAGCAGTTTACTATTGTATCATATGCTTCCCTGAAACTGATACCCGCCTTCCCTGCAAGTGCTGATGCACTGTCATATTCAGGATAGCATCTCTCTTTTCCATTCGGAAGTGTACAGATCTTTACCTGTGCCTCGCCTATGGAAGTCCGAATCTTCTCTGCACGGCGTTTCAGGATCGTCCGTTCCAGTTCGCTCCGTCTGATGCCGATCGTCGTTGTCTCTGTAAAAAGGATCTCCTCCATTCTGGAGATCTTGTCTTTTTTGCAGAGGACCACCAGCTCATATGCCGGTCTGTTTTTCTTCATAAAGACCGGTGTATAATGAACTTCTCTCGCACCATTCTCCAGAAGGATCTGCATCACATGTCCCATTGCTTCGCCGCTGCAGTCGTCAATGTCTGTTTCCAGCCGCCAGATATGATCTGACTCCTGTTTTTCTGCCTCAACCGACCGTATCAACATTGCTCTTAGGATTCCCGGGCAGCGATACTGGCGTTTGCCTGCTCCGAGCCCTGTCGCAAGGATCTCAAAATCTTCCGGAAGTTTCTCAGAAGTCCGGACTGCCGCTACGACTGCTGCTCCTGTCGGAGTGACCAGTTCTCCTTCGATATCTGTGATCTTAAGTTTGAGATGATTTGCCTGTGCCACATTTACAACAGCCGGAACCGGAACCGGGATCTGACCGTGCTGACAGCGGATAAAACCTGTTCCGTCATAAAGTACCGGCACAACCACATCTGTGACATCCAGATCATCCAGGCAGACTGCGATCGATACAATGTCCACGATGGAATCCACTGCTCCAACCTCGTGGAAATGCACTTCCTCCACCGGTACGCCGTGAGCTTTTGATTCCGCTTCTGCCAGAATCTCAAAAATCCTGAGAGCCGTCTGTTTCGCTCTGGTGCTGATCGAAGAACCTTCGATGATCTCCCTGATCTCCTTCATTCCACGATGTTCATGTCCGTGTTTATGGACATGTGAATGTTCCTCATCAGAGTGTCCATGCAGATATTCCATATCATGATCGTGATTATCCTGATCCAGAATCACGGAGAAATCACAGGCATCGAGCCCAGACTTCACAACCCTTGAAACTTCTGTACGGAATCCCTGAACCGGAAGACCTGATAATGCCGCTTCCAGATGCTTCTGATCTGCACCAAGATCCAGAAGTGCCGCCACGGTCATGTCACCGCTGATTCCGGAATAACATTCCAAATATAAAGTTTTTCCCATAATATCTCCCATTAGTTACTGTTCCTGATTTTCTCTGACTGCAAGGCGGTTGATCTGCGTTGCAATGTAACCTGCCCCGTAGCCATTGTCGATATTTACCACCGCAATCCCGTTCGCGCAAGAATTGATCATCGTCAGAAGTGCGGAAAGTCCATGCATGCTCGCTCCGTATCCCACAGAAGTCGGGACTGCGATCACCGGCTTATCCACCAGACCTCCGAGAACACTCGCAAGCGCTCCCTCCATTCCAGCAACTGCAACCACACAGTTTGCCTCCTGGATCACTTCCAGTCCGGAAAAAAGTCTGTGGATCCCACTCACACCCACATCAAAGATACGCTCTACGTGAGTTCCGAAGTATTCTGCAGTCTGTGCAGCTTCCTCTGCAACCGGGATATCGGCTGTACCTGCGGTACAGACTGCGATCTTGCCGATGTGCTCTTTGTGCTTCTTTTCGATCTTGATGATGTGTGACAGATCATCGTATTCCACACCCGGAAGAAGATCTTTCACCAGCTCATACTGATGTCTGGACGCTCTCGTTCCAAAAACTTCTCCGTTGTCCTCATATAACTTCTGAAAAATATGGACAAAATGCTCATCTGCCTTGCCGCTGCAAAAGATCACTTCCGGGAATCCGGAGCGAACCTCTCTGTGAGAATCCAGCTTCGCATAGCCTCCCATTTTCTCAAATGGTTCTTTTCGAAAGTAATGTTCTGCCTCTTCTAAAGTGATCTCGTTTTTTTTGAATCGGGTCAATATTTCTCTTGCTTCCAAAAAATGCATCCTCCCCGTCTGTTACTTTATGTGATACAAAATCATGCCACCCTTTTTGTCATATCCGGTGTCCCAGAGTTCCTTCAGAGAAAACCATTTGTATTCCCCATAGGAAACTGCCTTCACCATAAGATCATCCTCTGTTTCTTCATAACCTGCAAGGATAAACCAGTGCCATATGTAATCCTCCAGATGTCCGTTCTTGTTCTGGTGTTTCAGCATCAGATATGGGATCGGGCTGTCGCTGTCGATCTGCCTCATGACAGCCTCTCTTGCTTCTTCATAAGCATGTGTCCCATGAAAAGCCTCCATCATAAGATTCTCCTCATGTACATCCTTCAGATATTCTCCAAAACCTTCCATATATAATTCCAGGGTATCGATCCCGTTCGGCCTTGGACAGAGATAATGCTTCATGATATATGCAAAATCATGGTACTCTTCCCATGTGATCTCTTCGAGTTTATGCGGATAAAGTTTCTTCTTATCCGCTCTTCGGGCAAAATAAATACAGCTCTCACAAGCTGCCACTGCTCCACATCCTCCGTCTCTCATTGATATCTCTGGAAAAAGATCCTGATTTCCCCCATAGGATTCTTCTACAAAGAAGTAATCCAGTTCATTCTTCTTATGTACTCCGGTCTGTATCACCGTTTCTCCCCCCTCTGTCGTCAGTATCAAACTGATACTATGCAAGTAACTATACCATATTTTACATTAAAATTAAACACTGTTTTTTCCAGAAAAATCCGGAAGAATGTTAAACACTCTTCCGGATATCCACGATCCTCTCTCTTATGAATAAGAAGTAAAGCCAAGATCCTTCGCTGTCATCTGCACATTCGCGAGGAATACATCAAATGCCCCCATCGTTCTTTTCAGAACAGCATTTGACTGCTTCTGGAAAAAGTCATTTGCTGTTTTATCGTTTGTTGCATATTTGAATACATATCCTGTATTTGCAGTATGTCTGGACGGATTCAGATTTGAATATGTCACATATGCTTTTTCACCTTTAATATAAGCAAATACAGCCTGTGCAATATCTGTTCTCTGGCAGTTAAAGCTCATCGTGATCCCACGGTAATTTTTTCCCGTGGTGTCGAGAAATTCAATATATGTAGCTTCTATCAGATCATCTTTTCTGTTATAGGCTACAAGGACCGCCGAATTCGAAAAATCCTGTTCCACTTCATAATTTCCATCATCATTGATCTCACCATTCTGCTGGATATATTTTTTGAGTTTTGTGTAATTCTTGGTCCATTTATTGGATACAGGAGTATTTTTTACCGTTACTGTACAGTTAAATTTCTTTCCTCCAAGAGTTGCCGTTATCGTTGCTTTACCTGCTTTTTTCGCAAGAACCCTGCCATTTCGGTATACCCAGGCAGTCTTTGTATCACTGGATTTCCACTGTGGAACCAGTTTCGTTCCATTGATCTTGAGAGTATCATATTTTCCCACATACAACGTCATACTTGTCTTATTAAGTTTCATACTATTGAGTCCTGCAATTGTCGTCAGACCGTTTCTGTCATATCCACTCCACACAAGGCTTCCATTAATTCTCCTGTATGCACGAACTGTGTACGTATACTGAACGCCCGTAGTTACACGTACATCCTGATAAGTTGTTGTCTGATATCCAGAAAAATTACGCACTGCCTGCCATTTTCCTCCGTCCGTCTTTCTGTAAACACGATAACCGTTTACGCCTTTTACCGTGCTCCATTTCAGCACGATTTTGTTTGTGCCATAAGGCTTTGCTGAAAGCAGTTTCGGTGCTGTTACTTTCACTGCCGCCTGTACTTCCTTCACACCATAACTTCCCGGAAATACCACTGGAACTGCCAGTGCCAGCATCATAAATGTAATTATGCCAAATAATCTTTTTTTGAATTTTTTCATATTCTGATACCTCCCTTCTTACCTTCACTTTACTATACAATTGACAGTTATTCAATCCAAATCTGCAATATTCTTATGCATTCTTTCCAACCCTCAGATTTTCTGTTATACTTAATCTCAAATCAAACATTATGGAGGTTTTTTGTATGATCCACACACTTGAAAATGACCAGCTCCGTGTAAAGATCGCCGATCACGGTGCTGAGCTGTCAGAAATCTACGATAAAACAAACGACCGTCAGGTACTCTGGAATGCTGATCCGGCCTACTGGAAACGCCATGCTCCGGTGCTTTTCCCGAATGTTGGACGCTATTATGAAGATCACTGTCTGATAAACGGTAACTCCTACACATCCGGTCAGCACGGATTTGCCCGCGATATGGAATTCACCTGCACGGACAAAACCGATACATCCGTTACTCATCTGCTGGAATCCACCGCAGAAACTCAGAAGATCTGGCCATATGCTTTCCAGCTTTCTATCACACATACGCTCAATGGTCGTGACCTGACTGTTTCATGGAAAGTCGTAAACAAAGATCAGGAAACCATGTATTTCACGATCGGTGCTCATCCTGCATTTAATGTGCCTGTACTTCCTGATACCATTCAGAGTCAGTATCACCTTACCTTCAATGGAGAAAAAGAACTGACCTACTGCCTGCTTGACCCAGAGTACGGTACTGCCATTCCTGACAAGACCTACACCCTTCCTCTTGAAAATAATTCCTGCACGATCGATGAGCACATGTTTGACCACGATGCTCTGGTCTTTGACAACGGTCAGATCACTAAAGCCGGTATCGCCCTTCCGGATGGAACTCCTTATGTAGAGATCAGCTGCGAGGGATTCCCAAACTTCGGTATCTGGTCCGCTGTCGGTGCTCCGTTTGTCTGCCTGGAACCATGGATGGGACGCTGCGATAATATAGAATATAACGGAGAACTGTCCGATAAACCGGGCATCAATATACTTGATCCTGCCAAAACATTTGAGAAGTCTTATGTAATCTCAGTTAAATAATGCCCCTGCATTTATAACTTAAAAAGGGAAATCCCCCGCCGCCTGCACTTTCTGCAGTTGCGACGGGGGACTTCCCTCTTTTTATGTCTTTTGTTCTTTTTATTTTTTGATATCGTCTGTGCGGATTGCGAACTGTACCAGTCCTATGTCCTTATTGTCTGCTGAGACGAAGGATACCGGTGTGTAATCGCTTCCTGAGATCTTGTCAAACATTTCATCAATCTCATCATCGATCTGCTGGTCAATGTCAGATGTCTTATCTTTGGATTCCACTGGCTGCACTTCCGATTCCTCCGGTAAGCTGGCTTGCTCCGGATACCAGGCTGGAGGCACCGTTTCTTAAGGAAAGAGATGCGACCGATAACTGATTTGCACCTTCAAGAAGGCTGGAGTCATTCTTTGTAAGTTTCGTAAATCCTGCATTCAGCTGTTTCATTCCTTTTGCAACTTCCGGAAGATCTTTTGTCGCCGCCTGAAGCAATGAAGCGTCGTTCCCTGCACATACGGAATCGCGAGGTTGATCCAGATGGACAGCTCGATCACCAGTGTCAGGATCACCGGAAGTGTGATCGACTTGAAGTTAAACAGAAGGATTGCAAATACAAACGCGATCGCCAGGGTATTGACCCTACTGTTATCCTCTGTGATCGTTTCTTTCAGATCCCTGGTACTTGCCAGGTCGCCTGCGATCCTGGCCTCATCGCCATAATATTTCTCGCAGATCTTATAAACTTCGTTCAGTTTTTCTGTCCATCCCTCTTCGGATTCCTCAGTGCTTATAGTCACTACAAAACGGCTGTAATTCTCTGAATAAAGCTGTGAAAGTGAATCCGACGGAACAAAGCCGTCCGGGATCGTTGAACCTACACTGTCTACATAGGAAATGACAGAAGTCACATTTTCATTGTCTTTTAATTCTTCACCCAATGCACTTTCTTTGCTTGTATCCCCTTTCGGCACCATGATGACGAGAGGGTTGGACGCGCCATATTCCTCTTCAACGCTCAGGAGGTCGCGTCCCATCTGAGTGGCATCCGTGCTGTAAATACGGCTGCCGCCATAGAGGAAAGAGTCCCCCCTGTGCAATGAAGCACGGAACCGCAATCACCACTGCAATAAGAAATGCAGGTATGCGGAGTTTCATAACAGCACCGGCAAACTTATGAAAATCCGGAAAAAAGGCCTTATGCTGAGTCTTATCGATCAGTTTATAAGTGCTGATCGCCAGTGCCGGCAGGAAACAGAGTACACAGAGAAGACTGAATACGATTGCTTTTGCCATGACCCACCCCATATCCGGTCCGATTTTGAACCGCATCAGGATCAGTGCCGCAAAACCGGTCACTGTTGTAAGGCCACTGGAAAGTACTGATCCTGTGGACTGTTTTACTGCCGCCACCATAGCGTCCTGGACATCCTTGCCTTCTGCTCTGTTTTCGGCAAATCTGTGAAGAAGGAAGATGGAACAGTCCATGGAAACTGCAAGCTGCAGAACACTTCCCGCTGCATTGGTAACGAAAGAAATCTCTCCAAACAGCAGGTTTGTTCCTCTGTTCAGCATGATTGCGATACCAATTGTGATCATAAAAAGTACTGGTTCAAACCATGAATTCGTTGTCAGAAGCAGTACGATAAATGTCACCGGAAGGACAAACAGCATGATCTTCTGGATATCTGACGAGGTGTGGAACGGTGACAATGCATCTGTGACTGCTGTTCCTGACATAGAATTGGGAACCTTTTATCTGCATTACAGGGATATCCAGGATCTTCTGGAGCACCTGGAAAATGATATACTGGATGAATTTATCGAAATCACCAACGCCCACCAGCCACAGGATATGAAGGGTAAACCTTTCCCTCTGATCTGTGACCTGTATAAATTTCTGGAAAAAAACTCCGATTTCGTAAAACTTGTTCTGGTCAATAACCAGGAACAGAATTTTATGAATCGGATCAAGGAGATTATCCGGGAACGCTGCGTGAATGACTGGGACGAGATTTTTGCCAATGCAGATCCCAGGCTGAGCGAGATCTACTCTTCCTACGTCCTCTCCGGCTGTATCGGCATCATCGAAAACTGGATCCGAAATGGCACCCGCCAGAGCCCGGAGGAACTCGCACGCTATACGGAGGATATTATGCTAAATGGGTTGAATATACTGAAATAGATGTATTATGTTACTATTCACAGGTAGTATCCCGCGAGGCGTTTTGACATGAATATGGCAAAATCCCGAGACATACAGGGCAAAATGCCATCACCGAAGGTAATTTGGAATGCATTTTGACCAAGTTACTGTGAACGGAGTGAACAGTAACTGTATTATCACTCCGTTCACGGTAACTTGAGTATCCAGACACAAATTTGCTTGTGCATAATATATAATAGAAGTATACTTAATATAAATACTACTCTCTAAGGAGGATTCAAAATGAAAAAGAAGAAACTAATCTGCGGTCTTTTATCTGCATCCATGGTACTTACAATAGGCGGTCTTACCTCTGTTTATGCTGCGGACACCGAAACCCTTGCTGATTATCCGGAATATAAAGAAATCGTGCAGAAATATTATGACGGTGCTTCTGCCGCATGGAATATCAGCCAGTTTCAGGAAAATAATCTCTGTTATCTGGCAGGATATTATTCAGATATCAATAAACTCGGATATTTTCTTCAGGATATTGATAATAATGGTACCGCAGAACTGTTTATAGGTGCCATTGACGATGGCACTGACAGTTATGAGGGAATGTTTTTTGATATGTACACCCTTGTTAACGGAAGGCTTTCTCTGGTCACTACCAGCGGTGAACGCGACAGATATTATCTGTGCAAAGACAACACTATAGCCAATGAAGCTTCCGGCAGTGCTTTTCTGTCCCTGTACCATTATTATACTTATACTGACGGACAGCTGAACTTAAAAGAATCCGTGGTCTATGATGAAGAAAGAAATCCGCAGAATCCGTGGTTCTTCAGCACAACAGCTTCAACTGAGTATAATGCAGATGAATTTACTTCTATTTCAGAAGCAGATGCAGCTTCTATCAAGAATAAGTATGAATATGCGGAACTTCCGTTTATTTCACTGGCAGATATGAAATAGTCAAAATTATTCACATAAAAAGCCCCCACAAATCGTTTTCTCACGTTTTGTGGGGGCTTCTTAGTATATTATAATTATCAGTTCTGCTCTACAATATGTCTTGCTACGTAAATACCACTTGCGGATGCGTGGGACAGGGAGTGGGTGACGCCACTTCCGTCTCCGATCACGTACAGACCTTTGTGGCAGCTTTCGAGGTTGTCGTCGATCTCAACTTCCATGTTGTAGAATTTAACTTCCACGCCGTACAGAAGGGTATCATCGTTTGCAGTTCCCGGAGCTACTTTGTCCAGGGCGTAGATCATTTCGATAATGCCGTCCAGGATACGTTTCGGAAGTACGAGGCTTAAGTCTCCAGGTGTTGCTGTGAGAGTCGGTGTTACGAGGCCTTCCTCAACACGTTTCACGGTACTTCTACGTCCGCGGACAAGGTCGCCGAAACGCTGTACGATAACACCGCCGCCAAGCATGTTGGAAAGTCTTGCGATGCTTTCGCCGTATCCATTGCTGTCCTTAAATGGCTCGGAGAAATGTTTGGAAACAAGAAGTGCGAAGTTGGTGTTATCGGTCTTTTTCTCATCACCCTCATAGCTATGTCCGTTTACAGTGATGATGCCGTTGGTATTTTCGTTTACTACGATTCCGTTCGGGTTCATGCAGAAAGTACGGACGTTATCTTCGAATTTCTCTGTACGGTAGACGATCTTGCTCTCATACAGTTCATCTGTCAGATGTGAAAAGATAACTGCCGGAAGTTCCACGCGGACACCGATATCCACACGGTTGGATTTGGTCGGGATGTTCAGATCTTTACAGACAGTCTCCATCCATTTGCTTCCGCTTCGTCCTACGGAAACGATACATTTCTTACAGTCGTAAGTTCCTTTTTCGCAGATCACACGGTAACCGTCTTCCAGGATCTCCAGTTTCTGTACCGGTGTGTCGAAGTAGAAATCTACATGATCTTTCATTGCATTGTACAGGTTCTCAAGAACGATATAATTGATATCCGTTCCCAGATGACGTACAGATGCATCCAGAAGGTTCAGTTTGTTCTGCAGGCAGAGTTTCTTAAACTTAGTTCCTGCTGTGGAATAAAGCTTAGTTCCCTGACCACCGTATTCCATGTTGATATCATCAACATATTTCATCAGCTCGATTGCCTGGCTCTTACCGATATGCTCATACAGAGTTCCACCGAAATCGTTGGTGATGTTATATTTTCCATCAGAGAATGCACCTGCACCGCCAAAACCGCACATGATGGAACATCTCTTACAGTTGATACAGTTCTTTATCTTCTTGCCGTCGATCGGGCATTTTCTCTTCTCAAGGGAGTATCCCTCTTCAAAAACTGCCACTTTGCAGTCCGGCTTTTCTTTCATTAATTCATACGCTGCAAAAATTCCTCCAGGACCAGCGCCGATAATGATTACATCATAGTTCATGCCTTATCCTCCTTGTAAGCATTACTTCCCTTTTTGTTTATATCCCTCATCCATATACAGCAGAACCCACAGTCCTGTTGCATAAAAAAAGCTGTCGCAGAATTTCTCGTGACGGATCCTGTCACTTCCATTCATTACGGCAGTTGGAAAAATGGTTACTGTAATCTTTAACGTTAATCATATTCCTAATCTATACTACAGGATTGCCATCGCTTTGTCAAGTGTTGTTTTTGTATGAAAATCAGATGTTTTTCCGTAAAACACAAAAACACTGCCATTTTCAGACAGTGCTTCCGCTTAATTTAAAAGAAAGATAAAGAAATTCAGATAACCTGCAAAAGTCAGCCATACAAGATACGGGATCATCAGGTATCCTGCGTTCCTGGAGATATCCGAAAATCCTTTCGTGCAGAGGTACACCAGATACCACAGAAGCACAAGCCATACAAATGCAAAGAAATACCATCCTGCATTAAAGAAAAATACCGGCCACAGGAAATTTACTGCAAGCTGCACTCCATACAAGAACAGTGCTCTGTTTCTCTTTTCTGTTTTCGGCGAAATTGCCACAAGGTAAGATGCTGTTCCCATCATGGCAAACAGTCCTGTCCATACCACAGGAAATACCCAGCCCGGCGGTGTCAGAGGCGGCTGTTTTAATTTTTCAAACGTATCCATGCTTCCCTGCGTAAGAAATCCCGAAACCGCCCCAACTCCCAGCGGCACCGCCAGCGCGGTCAGCAGAGTTTTTGTTTTTTTCTTCAAAAAAATTCCTCCTGTTCTCATCATCACTGTCTAGTGTATGAAGAACAGAAGGAATTATGCGTTTCCAAAATTTTATTTACATTTTATGCTTCTCTGCTTTGAAGAATGCTTTGGTTTCTTTCGCAACGACTCCGCTCAGTGCGAACAGTGCGATCATATTCGGGATTGCCATCAGACCATTGAAGATATCTGCGATAGTCCATACAGCACTTACTGTCATGTATGGTCCGATGAATACTGCAAAAATATATAACCAGCGGTATACGATGATCTTCGTCTTGTGTCCGTTTGTCAGGTATTCGAGACAACGTTCACTGTAATAATCCCATCCAAGGATTGTTGTAAATGCGAAGAATACGAGGCAGAGCATCAGTACAAACGCTGTGAACTTGGCCGGAAGCGGAAGTCCATGCTGGAATGCATAGGTAGTAACCTGTACACCCTCGATTCCCTCTACCTGCCATGCACCTGTCAGGACGATGGAAAGTCCTGTCATGGTACAGATCAGGATCGTATCAATAAAAGTACCTGTCATGCTGACAAGACCCTGACGTACCGGCTCTTTTGTCTGCGCTGCTGCTGCCGCGATCGGAGCGCTACCAAGACCTGCTTCGTTGGAAAAGATTCCTCGTGCAACACCTTTCTGCATTGCTACGATCATAGAACCAACAACACCACCTGTCACTGCTTTAGGATTAAATGCCGCTGTAACAACAGTTACGATTGCATTCGGGATCTCTGTAATGTTGCAGATGATCAGGGCAACGCTAAAGATGATATAAATTACTGCCATAAACGGCACGATGATCTGGCTGACTGCTGCAATTCGTTTTACTCCTCCGATCAGGATCGCTGCTACGCAAAATGCAAGGATCAGAGAAGAAACAACAACTGCTACGGAATACTGTCCCAGGAATGGGATATTGATGCAGTTTGTCTTGTCCGGATCAAAGAAGTTCTGTACAGCACTTGAAATACCATTTACCTGGCTGAATGTACCGATACCAAAAAGACCTACACAGACACCAAAGAATGCAAAGATCTTACCAAGCCATTTCCATTTCGGTCCCATACCTTTCTCAATATAGTAGAATGGTCCGCCAAGACTGTGTCCGTCTTCTGCAACCACACGGTATTTTACCGCCAGAAGACCTTCAGAATATTTGGTTGCCATTCCGAAGAATGCTGCCACGATCATCCAGAAAAGTGCTCCCGGACCTCCGGCACAGACTGCTGTTGCAACACCTACGATATTACCGGTACCGATTGTTGCACTCAATGCTGTACACAGAGCTGCAAAACTGGAGATCTCACCGTCTCCCTCTTCTTCATTCTTAAACATCCATTTCAGTGCCAATGGAAGGCGGCGTACCTGAAGCAGCCCAAGTCTGCTGGTAAGAAGAACACCACCGGCTATGATCAGTACCATAAGCGGCACGCCCCAGACTTTGTCATCCACTGCAACTAAGAAATTGTTGATTGCTTCCCACATCTCAAAAAGTTCTCCTTCTGTATGTATTTTTCAGCATCATAAAAAGGGGATAAAGATAAAGAATCGTTCTCAGATAGACTGGTAAGAATCTAATAATATCAGACAATAAAAAATAGATAAAAATCAAAAAATAGAATTCAGGATGTAATTAGGTCATAGCATCCTCTGTCCTTTTGCCTGAGAGATTCAAGACGCTTGCGCGTCGCTTGCACCTTCGGCCCCTGTAATAAAACAGGCGTCTCCAGAGAAACGATCCATTTGCAGTTTGTGTCCGATATTACGGATACCTGAGAGTTTTACTCCTTCGGTGGGCATGCGCCTCTTTCCTGCAAACTTCTCCTCGTTATTGCTGTTACTGCGTTATACTATAGTGCTAAATCATAAAAAAGTCAAGAGGGAAAAAATATTCTTCCCTCTTGACTTTTTTTGGCGTTTTTTGATGTTTTATTTCGGGCTGACGATCTTACCTGCGATCGCACATGCTGCTGCCGTCTTTGGAGATGCCAGATAGATTTCTACCTTGGAAGTTCCCATACGGCCAAGGAAGTTACGGTTGTTTGTCGCCACAACACTCTCTCCGTCTGTCAGGATACCGCCTGCACGTCCACAGCACAGTCCGCATCCCGGATGTGTGATCATTGCACCTGCTTCTGCCAGAGTGTCCAGAATACCAAGCTCGATCGCCTGTCTGTAGATCTTGCGGCTTGCCGGTGTCACGATCAATTTTACATAGTCAGCAACTTTTTTGCCCTTGAGGACTTCCGCTGCTGCTGCGAGATCCTCCAGACGGCCATTTGTACAGGAGCCGATGAATACCTGGTCGATCTCTGTTCCTTCCAGGGTGCTGACATCACGGATCTTGTCTACCTGTGACGGGCATGCCATAACCGGAACAAGGTCCTCTGCACGGTAAGTTACGGTCTTGAGATATTTTGCGTCCTCGTCTCCAACAAGACTCTTCTGGAAATCGTTCAGCTCGATCTCACAGTACTCTGCGGTCTTCTCATCTGGTGTGAAGAGTGCACATTTTGCACCGGCTTCGATCGCCATGTTTGACATGGTCATACGGCTTGCAACAGACATTTTCTTCACTGCGCTTCCTGTGAATTCCAGCGCACGATAAGTTGCACCGTCTGCGCCGAGATCACCGATCAGACGAAGGATCACGTCTTTGGACATAACATTCTCCGGAAGTTCTCCTTCGATCACAACTTTGATAGTCTCCGGAACTTTGATCCACATGGTTCCTGTTCCGAGGATACTTGCCATCTCTGTATATCCGATACCGGAAGAAAATGCGCCGACACATCCGTAAGTGGTTGTATGGCTGTCTGTACCAAATACGATATTACCAGGTTTTACATAGCCTGCCTCTGTCATCAGCTGATGGCAGATTCCGTCGCTTCTGTGTACGTTTTTCATTCCGTATTTCTCTGCAAAAGCATCTCCTGTATGGAAATGTCTGGTATCATCAAGCTGGCTTGCCGGAACAAGGTGATCATAGATCAGAACTACCTTATCCGGATCCCATAATTTCTTGAATCCCATTTCTTCAAATTTATCCGCAACAAACGGAATAAAAATATCATGGATCATCACTCTGTCTACATTGACTGTTACGATATCGCCAGGTTTTACGGCATGACCCACATTGTTTCTGATAATCTTTTCGATAACTGTTTCGCCCATCTGCTTCTCCTCCTTAGTCCAGTCCATTCAGTTTACGCATGGCTTTTACAAGTCCGCCGGCCTGGATGATGCTCATCAGGTTCTCCGGCAGAGAAGCGATCGGGTACTGTTTTCCATCATAGTCAACATGTTCATTCATCACAACGGTCACGGTATCTCCCTCTTTGATATCATCGTGAAGATCCGGCTGCTCGATCAGCAGAAGTCCGTTGTTGATGGAGTTTCTGAAGAAAATTCTTGCAAAAGATTTTGCAATGACGCACTGAACGCCCAGTGCTTTGATGATCTCCGGTGCCTGCTCTCTGGAAGAACCGCAGCCGAAGTTTTTGCCGGCAACAATGATGTCGCCTTTCTGGATCTGTCCAGCCAGTTCCGGACGGAGCGGGCTGAATCCATACTGTTTCATATCGTCGATTGTTTTGAGTGCCAGATACTCGGTCGGGATGATGATATCGGTATCAATGTCATCGCCAAGTACCCATACTTTACCTGTAAACTTTTCCATAATCTATGTATTCCTCACTGAATATATTGTAGGTGTTTCTGTTGTACTTTATCAGATTTCAGATGGCAGTGCGATTTTTCCTGCGATTGCAGATGCTGTAACAGTCGCTGCGGATCCAAGATATACTTTGGAACTTGGATGTCCTGCACGTCCTTTGAAGTTACGCGTTCCTGTACTGATCAGGACTTCGTTTTCACCGATAACACCCTGACAGCTTCCCCAGCATACACTGCAGTTCGGGTTCATAACAATCGCACCTGCTTCCATGAAAATGTCGATCAGGCCTTCTTTTAATGCCTGACGGTAAATTGTCTGGCTTGCCGGAACAACGAGGAAACGTACCTTGTCAGATACTTTCTTTCCTTTGATGATCTCGGCACCTACGCGCAGATCTTCGATACGTCCGTTGTTGCAGGAGCCAAGGAATGCTTCGTTGATCTCGATTCCACATGCTTCTTCTGCCGGAACAACATTGTCTACAAAATCCGGTTTTGCGACTACCGGGCGGACTTTGCTGAGGTCAAAAGTATATTCTCTTACGTATTCTGCATCCGGATCACTGTGGAATACAGCTTTTGGCTCACGTCCATGTTCTTTGAGGTATTCCATGGCTTTTTCGTCTGCTTCAAAGATACCGGTCTTTGCACCTGCCTCTACTGCCATGTTGCAGAGAGTCATACGGTCACTGATGCTTAAAGTCTTAGCACCTTCTCCGGTGAATTCCATTACCTGATAGTTGCATCCGTTTGCACCTACTTCACCAATGATGGTAAGGATCAGGTCACGGGCAGTCACACCTTCCGGAAGCTTACCGATGAGGTTGAATTTTACAGATTCCGGAACCAGTACCCAGGAAGTTCCTGTCACCATTCCATAGAGGAAGTCTGTGCATCCGACACCGGTACCGAATGCGCCAAGTGCACCATAAGAACAGGTATGGCTGTCTGCGCCAAAGATCAGTTCACCCGGGCGAACATAATTCTCGATCATAACCTGGTGGCAGACACCCTTGCCTTCCCAGAAATCAATGTTGTTTTCTTTTGCAAAGTCTCTCATCTTCTTCTGGGATGCTGCTGTCTTCGGGCAGTCAGACGGTACGTTGTGGTCAACGATGAAAACGAGTTTCTTTGTATCTGCAATGTGCGGATGGTTCAGCTTGTTTTTGTACATATCTACAGTCAGATGAGTAGTTCCGTCATTGCTCATCAGACGGTCAAGCTGTACCGTATGGATATCGCCAGGTTTGACGCTGTCTACACCGGCTGCTGCTGCGATGATTTTTTCTGCAATTGTCATTCCCATGGTTATTTCTCCTCCTTGTTCAGTGAAGCGATCAGACCGCCCTGATTCAGAATTCCCTGCATATATTCCGGAAGTTTGGTACAGGTATATGTCTTGCCGTTTGCAACTGCTGTACCGTCGGACATATGAAGTTCCATGGTATCTCCGGTCTGTACATCATCCGGAAGATCTTTACAGACGATTGCCGGAAGCCCGATGTTGATCGCATTTCTGAAGAAAATTCTTGCGAAGGATTTGGCGATGACTGCCTGTACACCAAGTGCTTTGAGGACGCCCGGTGCCTGCTCTCTGGAAGAACCACAGCCGAAGTTCTCGCCGCCTACTACGAAATCTCCTGGTTTTACTTTCTTTGCAAAATCAGGATCTAATGATTCAAATGCATGACCTTTCATCTCATCCAGGTTCGGCAGAAGCAGATACTGGGATGCAATGATCTGGTCTGTATCAAGGTCATTATGAAATTTAAAAATTGTACCTTTTTCCATAATAATGATTCCTTTCCATGTATAACTATTCATTTTCTCTCTATTCTACCACAAAATCCACCATTAGCAAAATGGATATTTATAAGAATTATGCATTCGATGCGAAACATTATAAAAAAGCCTGGCCTTCATCTCATGTTCTATCGTGAAAGCCAGACTTTTTAAATTATACTCTCTATATTACTTTATGCTGCAGCCATTTGCGACTGTGGAATCTCCAGGTAAAAATAATACTGCGGACAGTCCAGTCTGCAAACATTCCGATCCAGACTCCCATCGGTCCGAAGCCCATGACTCTGATCAGAAATACACAGAGGCAGAATCTGCATGCCCACATCGTACAGCAGGATGTGATCATGGAAAATTTCACATCTCCTGCCGCACGGAGCCCATACCCCGGAACAAATGCCATGGTCCATACAAGCGGTTTCATGATCGTGATCCACATCACCATATGGAAACACATATCTGCACTTTCTTTTTCCATGCCTCCAAGGATCGTGACTGGTTTTGTCAGTGCAAATACGATCAGGCAGCTTGTCAGTACTACGATTTCTGCAATTACGCAGAGCTTCTTTATGTAGTAGACTGCCTCGTCTTTTCTTCCTGCGCCGAGACACTGACCGACAATCGTCATCAGACCTACCCCCACACCGATTGCTGCGATACCATTCAGGTTTTCCAGAATGTTCGTCATCGCCTGTGCTGCGATCGCTGCTGTTCCCAGAGTAGATACCGTGGACTGGATTGCCAGTTTACCCAGCTGGAACATACTGTTTTCAACACCGGATGGGATTCCGATTCCGAGGATTCTTTTTATCATGGACCAGTTCGGACGGATCTTGAAATAATCACGTACTACGATCTCCTGACCTTCCCTTTCTTTTCGAAGCTGGATCAGTACTACTACCGCACAGAAAATACGGGAGATCAGTGTAGAAAGTGCCGCACCTGCTACTCCCATGTGGAAAACCCAGATCATAATGGCATTTCCGGCGATATTCATCACATTGGAGATCATGGAAATGGTCATAGGACCTCTGGTATTGTCCTGCGCACGGAAAATAGATGCTGCTGAATCATACGCCGCGATAAACGGGAAGGACAGGGCTGTATAAAAGAAATAAATTTCTGATGCCCTCATAACTTCCGCTTCGACTGAGCCAAAGATCAGTCTCAGAAGTGGTTTCTGGAAAACAAGGCAGATCAGACTCACCGCTACTGAAATGGCTGTGATGATAAACAACACCTGTCTTGCAGATTCATTTGCTTTTTCTTTGTTTCTCTGCCCGATATACTGTGCACAGACGATCGCACCGCCTGCTGCCAGTGCGGAAAATGCCTGAATGACGAGCACATTGATGGAATCCACCAGCGATACCGCCGAGATTGCCGCCGAACCGACATTACTCACCATCATGGTATCCGCAGTTCCCATGATCGAGTTCAACAACTGTTCCAGCACGACCGGAATAAGTAGATTCCGGATCATGCGATTCGTGAACATATGCTGTTGCTGTTCCATTTTTCCACCTCAACTTCCCCATAAAACAATTTGTAAAAATTACCGGCGGTCATGCCGCCTCTGACATTATGTTCCTGTGACATGCTCCCACCACTTAAATCTTACAGATTTTGAAGTGGAGGCTTCCTGCTCGATCACCCTTCAGGGCAAAGCTAAAACAGGCTATCCCCGCGTGTCCCGCGGTTCTTTTTTATCTGGTTACAGATTTTTCTATGTGCCGCTACGCACACTTTTTATATATCTTTTTTCCTTCTTCCAGGATATTGACAGCTGCATTCACATCCCGGTCCATCCGGTTTCCACATTCACATATGTATGTCCGTTCTGACAAAACCAGTTCTTTCTTCTTATTCCCACATACGCTGCATATCTTACTGGATGCAAAATAACGGTCTACTTTTATAAGATATTTCCCACGTTCTTCCAGCTTATATCCAAGCATCGAAAGGAACTGCCCATATCCGTTATCCTGTATCCTTTTTCCAAAGTGCAGACCTCCGGCTATCCCTTTCAGGTTCAGATCTTCCACACATACCGCATCATACTTCTCCGCAAGGTCATGACTGAGCTTATGATGGAAATCTTTCCTCTGGTTCTTTATCCTTTCATGACATAATGCAACCCTTTTCCTCTGTTTTTGATAGTTCCTGCTGCCCTTTTCGCATCTGGAAAGTTTCCTCTGTTCCCGGGCAAGCTTTTTCTCAGCACTCCGGTAGAACATCGGATATCCAGCTCTTTCACCGGTAGAAAACACACACAGCCCATGCATGGCAAAATCAATCCCCAGAAATTTTTCTGCCTGTCTTTTCTCCGCTGTTTGGTTTTCACAGTCGAACAACAGACTTGCAAAATATTTTCCGGTTGGTTCCCTGCTTACAGTCACTGATTTTAGTTTCCACCCTTCCGGTATCGAACGGTGAAGTTTTATTTTTATGGGTGTCATCTTTGGTAGTTTCAGAGACTTTTCCTGCAGGCAGATATTTCCATTTATCATATTTATTGTATAAGATTTCCGGGAATTTTTTTGATTTGTAATTTGGGAATCCCACTTTCGGTTCCCGAAAAAATTTCCGGAAGGCTCCTTCCAGGTTCCTCTGCACATTTGCCAGTGCAAGAGAATCTGCTTCTTTCAGCCATGGATGTTCTTTTTTATATCCGGCCGGTGTATTTTTCAGCATCTTTTTTTCTTTCTGGTAATAACTGATCTTATCCGCAAGCCTCTGATTATAAAGGAAACGGCAGCAGCCGATTGTTTTCTCTATCTGAGATATCTGTTCTTTATTTGGATAGATTCTTATTTTTACTACCCGGTTTATTTTTCTCACCCTGACTTTCTATATACTGACGGATTGATTTTATTTCTACGAACATATTGTTCTTTTTTATTATAATATATTTGTTTTATAGGAACAAGTGTTTTTATGAATTATTCGAGCAGATATGCTCAAAGGGTTACTGTTCACTCCGTTCACAGTAACTTGGTCAAAATCCATTCCAAATCACCTTCGGTGATGGGATTTTGCCATATTCATGGCAAAACACCTCGCGGGATACTACCTGTAACGCAAATAACGTTTTTTTAACATATTATGACATATTACGGGAGCAGTTCATATGCAATGCGCGGGCTTCCATCCCGGACATGCACGATGCCACAGCTTACGAAACCGTATTTTTCCAGTACGTGCTGCATTACTTTGTTATCCTTATGTGTGTCGATCCGAAGATGTGGTACCTGTGCGCTACAGTAATCCATGACATGACCGATGACACCCTGCACGGTTCCGTCGCTGGCTACCCGATGCACGGCAGCATAAGGTTCCTCTGACTTCCAGTTTCCTTCTTCTATCTCCAGATAGGTCGGATCTTCTCCTATAATAAAGGCAAATACTGCATGAATACTCGCTTCCTCCAGTACATACAGATTTCCCTGGCGGATATCTTCCTCGATCAGAGCTTCCGGTTCGTCACCTTTACCCCACTGTGAATGGTTACCGTTTTTTCTCATAAACTGTCTTGCCATCTCGTAGATCTCCCGGATTCTCGGAAGATCCTGCGGTGTGGCTTTTCTTATTGTACAGGACATGCATTTTTCCTCACTCTCTGTAAATTATAATAGTTTCTTATAATACTCCCTGTTCCTGCATCTCTCTGGAGACATTCACATATCTTTTGCTATTTTCAAGGTTTCTCAATTTTTCTTCCCAGGCAAGATTTCGTTTAATCTTTGCCGGACTGCCCATCACAAGGGAGCCATCCGGTATCACGGTATTCTTTGTCACAAGGCTTCCGGCTCCAATGATACAGTCGTTTCCGATCTTTGCACCATCAAGGATCACTGCCCCCATCCCGATCAGGCTTCTGTCTCCGATCGTACAGCCATGGATCACTGCATTGTGCCCTACAGTGACATTATTTCCAATATGAACCGGCATGTTACGGCTTACATGAATTGTACAATTCTCCTGAATATTCGACTCATCTCCAATCACAACCGGAGCCTCGTCGCCACGGATCACCGCAAAATAAAACACACAGCTGTCTCTCCCAATCGTCACATCCCCTGCGAGCACAGACTGCTTTGAAATTCTCGCATCTTCTGATATTTTTACACTTCTATAATTCATTGTATCTTCCTCTGACTTCTGCAATTCTGCCAATATGTTTTTAGTGTAGCAAACCCTGCTTTTGCTGTCAATCATTGAACACACTCACGTTGCTTACTTGAGATACAATAAAAGTGCCATACGATTTTCTACTGCTCTGTATGACACTTACTTATAATTGCTATATTCTATATTCTCTATTTTAATATGTAAAAATGCAAGAACAAGCCTGAGGCTATCTGCCATAATATGATAGATAGCCTCAGGCTTCATTAACATCAGTATCCTTCTCTTCGCCTTTCCTTCCGTAGTGTATATCGTTTTTCTCCGCCTTCCCATTCTGCCTTTTCAGACTCTGTCTCTACGATAAGACCCGGTACGTCCACTTTGTTGTCGTCCTCATCCAATGCCACCATAACTTCATAAGCTCTGTTAATCATCCTGCGTGTTCCATCCGACTCCTCCACATAAGTATCAATTCGTACTTCCATAGAGGTCCTGCCTACATAGGTCAGTTTTCCGATCAGCACAACCACATCTCCCAGATAAGCACCTGCTTTAAAATTCAGGTTATCTACACAGGCTGTTGTAACAATCGTACCGGCATGACGGCGAGCTACAATCCCCGCCATCTCATCAATCCACTGCATCAGCACTCCACCAAAGAGACGTCCATAACAGTTGATATGTTTATTCATGATCAGAAATGTATTCTCCGTACGGGAATCCTCTACCCGTTTCATTCTATGCACTTATTTCCACCACTTTCCATATAGAATTTGCAAACTGCCGCCAGTGAATCTCTCCAACTGGCAAACTTTTCAAATCTCAGAACATTCACAGGTTGTTTTTCTTACAATCAAAGTTGGCTCCATAATAATACGCTCTGTTTTCGCATCTTTGTCATTTAACTGTTTCAACATCAAATGTGCTGCTTTTTCACCCATTTCATCTACATGCTGGCTTATCGTCGTCAGTTCGATACCATACATTGACGCCATTGCAATATCATCAAAACTTATGATTGACAACTCTTCAGGAATACGGATTCCCGCTTTCCTGCAGCCATCCATAAAACCGATTGCAGTCATATCGTTTACCACAACCATCGCACTTGGACGCTCTTTTATTTCTAAAAATTGCTGTGCCAGCGCCCGTCCTGTTTCTAATTTCAGATCGCTCTCAAACACACATTTCTCATCAAAAGAAAAGCCATAATTCTCAAGTACCTGTCGGTAACCTGCAAAGCGCTGACTGGATGCAGAAGATACCCCCGGTCCTTTGATAAAGCCTATGTGACGGTGTCCCAGTTCAATCAGATGCATAGTTGCCTGATATCCTGCCTGAAAATTATCAATTAACACCGAATCTCCTGTATAATATGGTAGAATACGATTAACAAGCACCTTTGGCATTTCCATATTTTTCAGTCTCTCTTCTATTGCTTTTTCCTGTGCCGTTATCAAAATCAAACCTGCAAAATTAAATTGCTCTGTTAATTTCAAAAATTCCAGTTCTCTATCAATGTTATATTCACTGTTCAGAACCATTACCATATAACCATTGTCGTTAAGAATCCTCTGAATATTAAATGTCAAATCTGCATAAAACGGATTTCGAATATCTCCCAGTATCAATGCCACTATGTTCATCCGTCCCTTACTTAAACTCTGGGCTATCGTATTTGGCTGATATCCTATTTCATTGATAAAGTCCATCACTTTTTTACGAAGTTCCGGACCGACACCTTCATTTCCATTGATTACGCGAGAAACTGTTGATTTTGAAACGCCTAACATCTCTGCAACATCTGAAATGCCATACTTTCCATTCTTCATGCATTTTCTCCTTTTCTCTTCAATTTTACATCATGCACTTTCTTTTCGCAATAGATATTCTGGTAATAATATTTATCATTACTGTCGAAGCTTAGGTGCTCTGCTGTTCATCATCAGAATCACGATCAGAATAATTCCCTGGATCAGAGATCTTAATCCTGCGGCCATATTTAATGCCTGAAGAATATTTGTAATAAGTACCAGCACCAAAGCACCAAGAGCACCTCCAATGAATGTACCTTTTCCACCTGTCAGTTTGGTTCCACCAATAACTACTGCTGCAACAGAAAGCATTGTATAGCTGCTTGCCATATTCATCTGTGCCGTTCCTGCATATCCAACCAGCATAAGCCCTGCAAATCCCGCCATAGCTCCACCAAACACATACGCCAGGATAATTATCTTTTTACTGTTGATACCACAGAGATTTGCCGCATTTCTATTATTACCTGCCAGAAACAGACTTCTTCCATAGCGGCTTCTTCTCAGGAACAGAACTTCCAGTAAGATCAAAACAATGAGCACTACTGTTGGCAGGATTCTCAGTGGACCTACTAATGTTTTTGAGATTCCCTGTAATTCCTTTCCTACCATAACAGATGGCTGCCCTTTTGTAACCATGATTGAAAAGCCATCTACAACATTTGACATAATCAGCGTCATAACCAGCGGAACAACCTTTAACATTTGAACTCCGGTGCCATTAATTGCGCCGACAACAGCTCCCATAAGCATAACAGCAGGAATCATTAAAATAAATGAGGCTACGCCAGATCCTACATTTATCATTGGACCAAAGAGAGCTGTCATAGACATGATTGCACCAACAGACATGTCAAGCCCACTGTCACCTGATATGATTACCGCTGCCTGGCCAATTGACGCAAGTGTAAGAATTGACGTTGTCATCAAAATACTTGAAATATTATTCATAGACAGAAAACCTTTGCTCAGACACTGTCCAAGAATTAAAAGAGCAACCGTTCCTATAATTGCCGGAAGATATGGATTGTTAAGCTTTTTCAGTGTTTTCATCTCTTTCCTCCTATAGCTCTCTTTATTTTTGTTTTGATTTCTTTATCTGATGCTGCAATAGACACTGTAACTCCAATCAGCAGGATCAGTCCCTGTATAAAGCTCTGTACTATAGAACTTAAATTTGCAGATACGACAATAGAAATCAGAATACTCAGGAAAGAGGCGCCGAAAATACCACTCCATATTCCTCCGATTCCTCCATTCAGAGAAACACCGCCGATAACTGCCGCTGCGATAGAATTCATACTCATGGCAGATCCTACTGTCGGACTTCCGGCACATATATTGGCACTTATACAAATACCGGCAACTCCTGCCGCCAGACCGGCAAATGTATGCACAAAAAATCTTAACGCAGCAACATTTATTCCTGATGCATACGCCTTCTTTACATCTTTACCCAACGCATAAATATGCAATCCCACAGGTAATTTCATTACAAATATCCATATAAGTACAAGAATGGCTATCAATACTACCGGCGTCGGAATAATACCAAACATATTTCCCAGATACCAGTCACCAAAAGTGAAATCAATATAGCCACCAGGATATGGCAAAATCCATAATGCAATTCCTGCAAATGCAATTGATGTTGCAAATGTTGCCAGCAGCGGATTAACTCTCATGATGCCTACAACAAAACCATTGAACATTCCACACAGAACTGCAGTCAACAGCCCCAGCAATGCAGCCTGCGGTACAGAAAATCCTTTCTCAAAAGCAGTAACAATAACCACATTTACCAGCGACACGATCGAACCAAGAGAAATATCAGTACCTGCAACAAGAATCGTAGCAGTTACACCGATTGCCACACAAATCGCACCTGCATTAGTGGAAATGAAGGATCGAAAAAAAGATACACTCAGTCCACCTGTCATTACTCCATTAATCCCAAGAAATATTACAAACAATAATAATGCCGGAAATGCATTCCATGACATCAGTTTCTTTACTTTGTTCATCTGATTTTATCCTCCTTTCAATTATGCCTGCATTTGTTTTTCTTCAATCGGCATAGATGCCGCCGAAATGTTCTCTCTTGTAATAGCATCGCCCTCAAGAATTGCAGAAATATGCCCTTCATACATAACAATAACCCTTGAACATTCTGCCATAGATGTAACATTTACCAGCTCATCATCATCACTGGAAATCATGATTACCGCATTTCCCTCTTCTGCAAGTTTCACAAACTCTTTATGAAGATCTGTTCTTGCTTTAACATCAATACCTTTTGTAGGGTCATTTGCCAGAAGAAGCCGCGGCTTTGTGCTTAACCACCGTCCTACAACAACTTTCTGCTGGTTACCACCGCTCAATGCAGTAATCAGCTGTCCCGGATTATCGTATTTAACATTAAAGCTGTCCAGAACAGACCTGGAATCACCGATTTTTTCATGCTTGACCAGTTCTTTCACTGCTGCAAGATTCTCAGCCAGATTACGCTCCTGGAATGTTCCATCCCGTTCCCTGTCGCCGGAAATAAATGCAAATCCATTTGAAACTGCCTGTCTGGAATTATGAATAGAAACCTCTTTGCCATCGATGATGATTTTTATTTCTCCCAGGTTACCATACAGCGAATTGACAAGATCGGTCTGACCATGTCCCTGCAGTCCTGCAACACCTATAATCTCTCCCTTTCTGATCTCCAGACTTTCCTCTGTTCCATAGGAAGGAATTTTTATGTGTGGTGCTTTGATCAATATATCTTTTTCACTCTTTGCCTGACGGTTTTTATGTTGTCTGCCAGTCTCTACTTTTGATCCTACCATCAGAGAAAGTAACTCACTTTCCGTTTTTTCCTGCATCGGATAAGTACCGAGGGTCTCTCCGTTTTTCATAATCGTGACACTGTCACACATAGCATATAATTCTGACATACGATGCGAAATAAATAAAACCATACATCCCTTTTTCTTCAGATCTTTTATAATATCATCAACGATTTCTACATCTTCTCTGTATAAAGCTGACGTGATCTCATCAATAATAAGAAGTTTTGGTTCCTGAACCAGTGCTTTGGCAAGTTCTACCATATACTGCTGGTTTGGTGCAAGATCTTCTACTTTTTTTGTCGCAATGTTTTCTAATTTCATCACCTTTAAAATTTCCAGCGACTTTTCTTTAATTCTTTTTTTATCTGTAAAAATGCCTTTTAAAGGTACGTCACATATGCAGATATTTTCTTCTACCGTCAGATTTCCGAACAGACTCAGTTCCTGGCTTGTCATTATTACATGATTTTTTTTCGCTTCTTTCGGTGATTTGAAATCAATCGATTGTCCGTCAAAAATAATTTCTCCGGAATTTTTACTTATCAGTCCACCCAGAGCTTTTGCCAGTGTCGACTTTCCAGATCCATTTCCACCTAAAATAGCCCTGACTTCTCCATTTTCAATTTCCATTTCAGCGTGTTTTATTGCTACAACAGCACCATATTTTTTTGATATATTTTGAAAAATAAGCCCCATATTGCCTCCTCCTGTATCCTGTCTATATTAAAAACAGGACTGGCGGAGGCATCAACTACCGCCAGTCCCTGAATACGGTTTCTTTATTTGAATAATTTGTCGACAGCTTCGTCTGACATATAACCGTCTAATGCAGCCGTATCAGCTGAATCTTTTAACAGTTCCATTGCTTCATCCAGTGAAATAGCTTCTGTATTTTCCAGTCCTTCCATCCACGTAGCGTCCGGCTGTGCTTCCTTGGTAACAACGTACGGCGGGGCTACCATGACTGTATTAATCAGATTTTCATCCATTGGATTTGCAACTAAATTAGCCTCATCGATTTCTTTTCCCTGAAGCAATCTCACAGCTACCTCAAGTGCTACAGTTGCATTACCTGGTGCATACGGAACACCAATTGTATTAAGATCTTCCATTTCTGCCCATTTTGCAAAGAAGGATTTTGTGTAATCTCCTGTCATAACCGGGATATCTTTACCGGCATTTTCATATGCTTTGATAACACCTTCTGCCATTACGTCCTGTTCAAGAATCGCATCAATACTGTCGTAGCTTGATAAAAATGTCGTCATAACGGACTGTGCATCTGTCTGTGACCAGTTTCCAGGTGCGGAAGTAAGAACATTTACATCTGGATATTCTGCCAGAATATCATCATTAGCCTGCTCACGAATAGTATCTGCCGCATTACCAGATACACCAGTAATCTTTACGATATCGCCTTTTCCTTCGATCTGTTCCATCAGCCACATTGCCTGGATCTTCTGCCATGTATAATTATCTCCACAGACACAGATCGTATCTTCATAAGCTGCCGGGTCATTTGCAATCACTACGAGAATTCCTTTTGCTTTTGCTTTCTCAACTGCGGATTTAATTGTTGTAGGAGATACCGCATCAATAAGAATTGCATCAACTCCTGAATCGATCATTGCATTTATCTGGTTCAGCTGCTCTGTTGCGTCACTGTTTGAGTTGGAGATCATATAATCAGAAATAATACCTTCTTCTTTATATTCTTCTGCCTTGTTTTCAAAATCCTCTACCATCTGTGCACGCCAGGTATTTCCCCAGTAACCATTTGACAGACCAATGTAGAATCCTTCTGTTTTCGCTTCTTTTTCTTCGTCTTTTGCATATGCACATACGCTGCTCATAGATACTGCCATTAAACCTGCCATAACGATTGCCAATGCTCTTTTTTTCATATTGTTTTCTCCTTATTATATAGTTTTGTATAGTTTTATTTTCCCCTAATAGATATTCTTATAAAACAGCTATAAACTTGTCAGAACCATCCTCAATAGCCGGTTCATGTCCTGGCAGAATATAATGTGCAAACTGTCGGATGCGTTCAAAGCTTTCATATGTTTCCGGAACCATTACCACGATATTCGGCTCCAGATTACCATTTACATTTTCTGCCACATTACAGATATCACCTGAAACACATACAACTCCGTCCTTTGTGTCAAACATTACTGACTGATGTCCTCTTGTATGTCCTGGCGTTGTAATCACTCTCAGTCCTGGCAGGATTTCTGTATCTCCCTCAAGGAAATTCCACTGGAAATAATTAACTGCATTCTTGTCGTAGCAAAGTTTATCGTAGAAAGGCGCCTCCGGCACAAGAGGATTAAATGCAGCTTCCCACTCTTTTTTCTGAACGTAGAACTTAGCATTTTTAAATTCTCTGTTACTTCCGCTATGGTCACAGTGAAGATGTGTGTTGATAACAATATCAATGTCATCAGGTTCCCATCCCATGACTCTCTTAATTGCAGCTGTTGTAACCTGATCTGGTGTCTGTTTTACTCCAGGTTCCGCTTTTCTGTATTCTTCGAGATCACGAATTCCCGTATCTACAATCACCTTATGTATTCCATCTGTCGCCCCTGCACACCAGATCGGAACTGTAATACGTTCACCTTTTCCTTTAAAATGTGTCATAGCTGAACGATCCAGATCAATACTTCCTACCTGAATAGCCCGCACTGTCCATTTTGCCATCCTAATACCTCCTTTATTTAAGATAACGTTTTCTTAGTAAGATTCCATTTTTCTAAAATTTTGTTTAGAAAACGGTTTCTTGTTTTGATAACCAGAGTATACAGTTCTATTGTTCAAAAATCAATAGTTTTTATACTTTTTTATCGTATTCGTCCTGTTTACCAAATATTTTTTGGTTATTTTGTGCATGTTTTCCATATTGACTTTCCATTATTTTTACATTATCATGTTCACATAAGCGAAACCGTTTTCTTAAAAGGAGGTTAATCAAATGCTTTCTGGAACAGACAAATGGAAAGGGTTGGTCGATTTTCAATTAGAACCATTAAATCCTGGTTCAGATATTCTATGTTATACCAGCCTTCCCACAACACTGTATGATGCTTTATGTAAGACAGCGCAGTCGTTTCCAGACAAAACAGCGATTGTAGACAATTATGACCGTTCCTGTACCTATACAGATCTGCTGGCAAAGACAGACGCTTTTGCTTCTTATCTGTACCAAAAGCAGAATATTCACAGGAATAGTCACGTTGCTCTGATGATGTATAACTGTCTGGAATTCTGTGTATCGTTTCTTGCTTTGTTAAAACTTGGCGCTGTCACTATTCCACTCCCAAGTAAATACAAAAAGCAAGAAGTATCCTCGTTAGTAGAAAAAGCTGATGTGAGCTGTATCATCTGCGATCAGGATTTCTATAAATGGTTTGAAGATTTTGAAACTCAGGGAATTCGACGCATCGCCTGTTCTGATATTGAAAAAGGCTATGGACTGGCTACTTATCATTCTCCTGAAACTGAAAGTCCGGTCTGCCATGATTCCTTTGATGACGCAATCATCATGTTCACATCGGGAACAACTTCTCAAAGCAAGGGCGTTGTGATCAAAAACTACAATATTATGAATGCAGTAGCTACTTATCAGAAAATCCTAAACATCACAGCTGACGACATTTCAGTGATTCCCATACCTATTTATCACGTTACAGGAATGGTTGCACTACTCGGTCTGTTCATACATTGCGGAGGAACCTTATATTTACACAAAATATTTAATGCCAGGCGGGTGCTTCAGTGTGTAAAAGAGCATAATATTACTTTTCTTCACGCATCACCTACAGTCTTTTCCATGCTTCTGGAAGAAAAAGATTTATTTCCATCTCTTCCGACGCTGAAACAGTTTGCATGCGGAAGCAGTAACATGCCGAAAGAAAAACTCACCGCCATACACAACTGGCTTCCTCATTCTGTTTTTCATACAGTATATGGACTGACAGAAACAACCTCTCCAGCCACTATTTTTCCTGGTGATGCGAGTACCAGTCCTTATATCGGTTCTTCCGGTTTTCCGGTTCCCGGAACTGTTTTTGAAATACGCGATGACAATGGCGCCCCACTGAAAGACGGTCAGATTGGAGAAATATGGATTCATGGCAATGTGGTACTTACTTCCTACTATAAAACAGATACTCCTTCCCTGAAGGATGGATGGCTTGGAACCGGAGATCTAGGATATTTTAATGAAAAAGGTTATCTGTTCGTAGTGGATCGCAAAAAAGATATGATTAACCGAGGAGGTGAAAAAATCTGCAGCTTTGATGTAGAAAATGAAATTTATAAGTTAAAAGGAGTAAATGAGGCAGCTGTTGTAGGTATTCCGGACGATGTTTACGGCGAAGTCGCAGCGGCTCTTGTAAAACTTGGTCCCGGAAGTGATCTGGACGAACCTAAAATCCAGGCACTTCTGCACAAAAAAATTGCAAAATACAAAATTCCAAAGCGAATTCTCATTACTGATGAAATTCCCCTTACCCCTAACGGTAAGATAGACAAACGTGCTATTCGGAAAATGTTCTGAAGCACCACTATGACAGGAGGACATTATGAAAAAGCCAAAATTTGTAACCGGCGAAGAAGCCGCAGCTATGATAAAAGATGACAGTACCATTGCAACAATAGGCATGACCCTGGTTTCTGCATCTGAAACTATTCTGAAAGCTATCGAAAAGCGTTTCCTTGAAACAGGAAGTCCCAACCATCTGACACTGGTTCACTCCTGTGGACAGAGCGACCGTGACAGAGGTATACAGCATTTCTCACATGAAGAAATGCTGTACCGTATCATCGGAGGACACTGGGGTCTGCAGCCACGTATGATGAAACTTATCTCAGAAAATAAAATCCTTGCCTACTGTATCCCTCAGGGACAGTTCGCTCAGCTGTACCGCAGTATGGCAGGAGGTGAACCTGGAAAAATCACCAAAGTAGGTCTTGGAACTTTTATTGATCCGCGTATTGATGGTGGAAAAATGAATGCCATTACAAAAGACGCACCCGATATTGTAGATGTTGTCACAATTGATGGTGAAGAATACATGCGCTATAAGCCAATTCCACTTGATTACTGTATTATCCGGGGAACTTATGTAGATGAAATGGGAAACCTCACCACAGATGAAGAAGCAATGCAGCTGGAAGTATTTTCCGCTGTTATGGCCTGTAAGAAATTCGGCGGCAAAGTTATCGCCCAGGCAAAATATAAAGTAAAATCCGGTACTCTTCACTGCAAGCGAGTTACTGTTCCGGGAATCTTTATTGACGCAGTTGTTATGTGTCCGAATCCAGAAGAGGATCATCGTCAGACACACAGTTTTGCATTTGATCCTGCCTACTGTGGAGACATCAAAGTTCCTGTTTCCGATTCTGATGCACTTCCTATGAACCTCCGCAAAGTCATTGGACGACGTGCTCTCATGGAACTTCAGGTTAACGATGTACTGAATGTAGGAACTGGTATTCCCAATGATGTTGTCGGCCCGATCATCTCCGAAGAAGGTGTTGGCGACGATGTAACTGTCACTGTAGAATCAGGTATTTACGGTGGTATTCCTATGGGTGGTATTGATTTTGGTATCGCCAAAAACAATTTTGCACTCTTAAGACACGATGACCAGTTTGACTACTATAATGGTGCCGGCGTAGATGTCACCTACATGGGTGCCGGTGAAATTGACCCGGACGGAAATGTCAATGCAACCAGACTCGGTCCAAATCCTACCGGAGCCGGTGGTTTTATCGATATAACAACCAATGCCAAACATGTTGTCTTCTGCTCTTCTTTTACAGGGAAGGGTCTCGACTGCTCGTTTGAGAATGGTCAGCTTCATATCAATAAAGAAGGCAGTCTTATCAAATTTGTAAATAAAGTACAACAGATTTCCTATAATGGAAAAATAGCCAGAGAAAAACATCAGAAAATGCATTATATCACAGAACGTGCTGTATTTGAACTCAGACCAGAAGGACTTGTGCTTACAGAAATTGCCCCTGGCATTGACCTTCAGACCCAGGTTCTTGATCTGATGGAATTCAAACCAATCATCAGTGAAAATCTGAAAGAAATGAATCCGGCAATTTTCTCTGAAGCAATACCCTACGGACTGAAAGATATCATTCGTAACCATTAAAATTTTTAACATAAAAAAATCATTTAGGAGGATTATATCATGAGATTAAAAGACAAAGTAGCAATTGTAACAGGTTCCGGACGTGGTCTGGGAAAAGGAATTGCCATGAAACTCGCAGAAGAAGGTGCAAAAGTAGTTGTCGCTGATATGGCACCTGCTGATGATACAGTTGCGGAAATCGTTGCAAAAGGGGGGACAGCTTCGGCTTTTGCTGTAAACGTTTCCAAACAGGAAGAAGTACATGCACTGGTAAAATACGCCATTGACACTTATGGAACGCTGGATATTATGGTAAACAATGCAGGTATCAACCGTGATGGCATGCTTCACAAAATGCCTGTAGAAAACTGGCAGATGGTAATTGATGTCGATCTTACAGGCGTATTCTTTGGTACCCAGGAAGCTCTGAAACACATGCGTGCTCAGGGAAGCGGACGTATTATCAATATTTCTTCCGGAAGCTGGCTTGGAAATATCGGACAGGCTAATTACGCCGCTGCCAAAGCAGGCGTTGTAGGTCTCACTAAAACCGCCGCACGAGAAAGTGCCCGCAAAGGCATCACATGCAATGCCATCTGCCCTGGATTCATTGAAACCGATATGACTCTTAAACTGAAAGAAGTAAATGATGGAGCCGCATGGGACAGCATGATGCAGAGAATCCCTATGGGATATGCAGGTAAACCTTCTGACGTAGGAAATATGGTTGCCTTTCTTGCATCTGATGAGGCTGCCTATATCACCTCAGAAGTTATCAATGTCGGTGGTGGAATGATCGTTTGAGCAAGTCAAAATTTCAGCTGATTTATGTCATAAAAAATATGGAGGAACTCAAAATGAAAGATGTAGTAATTGTAAGTGGTGTACGTCTCCCTGTAGGAAGTTACGGTGGCAGCCTGAAAAGTATTTCTGCTATTGACATGGGAGCTATGGTTGTAAAAGAAGCAGTTAACCGCGCAGGAATCCAGCCGTCAGATGTTGATGAGGTTATCATCGGACAGGTAGGACAGATTGCAGAAAATGGATTTGTAGCAAGAGCGATCAGTCTGAAAGCCGGCATGCCAAAAGAAACAACTGCTTATTCTGTAAACAGACAGTGTGGTTCTTCCCTTCAGTCCATTGCAGATGCTGTTATGGAAATCCAGACTGGACAGGCTGATGTTGTAGTTGCCGGAGGTGCAGAGAATATTTCTCAGCTTCCGTATTATGTAAAAGATGCCCGCTGGGGCGCACGTATGGGTCACAAAACATTCGAGGATGGAGTCATTGATATTCTGACCTGGCCATTGGATGGAAAACATAATGGTGTGACCGCAGAAAACGTGGCATCAAAATATAATGTAACCAGAGAAGAACAGGACGAATTCGCTCTTGAAAGTCATCAGCGTGCTGTGGCAGCTATCAAAGCGGGAAAATTCAAAGATGAAATTCTCCCGGTTGAATTAAAAGACCGAAAAGGTAATGTGACTGTTTTTGATACAGATGAAGGTCCAAGAGAAGGTCAGACTCTTGAAAAGCTGGCAAAACTCCGTCCTTGTTTCGTAAAAGGTGGCACTGTTACCGCCGGCAACTCTTCAAGTCTTAACGATGGTGCAGCTGCAGTTGTAATTATGTCTGCTGACAAGGCAAAAGAACTTGGTGTTACTCCTAAACTGAAAATTGTTGATTTTGCAGTAGCAGGTTTCGATGCTGAACTGATGGGTTACTCCCCAAAATTCTCCAGTGAAAAGCTGGCATCAAAACTCGACATCAATCTGAAAGATATTGATATGTTTGAAATCAACGAAGCATTTGCAAGCCAGGCTTATGCCGTAAGAAGAGACCTTGGTCTTGACAAAGACAAAGTAAACATCTATGGTGGTGGTATTTCCATTGGACATCCAATCGGTGCGACCGGATGTGTGCTTACCGTAAAAGTTCTCTATGAATTAATGAGAACAGATAAGAAGGATGCCATGATCAGTATGTGCATTGGCGGCGGACAGGGTATCTCCATGTACTTCACCAAATGTTAAACTTCTTAATCGTCCCCTTTTTACACAGATAAATTCCTACGAAGAAAAGAGGCTGTTGCACTGGACATTTCCAGGCGGCAGCCTCTTTTTTGTTGCCCCTGACAGTACAGTTCTCTACATAAATGTGGTAGTTTCTGATAACAGAACTGACACAAATTTCATATTACGTTCTACAATATCTTCCGGAAACTAATTTTTTTCAGAAATTCCCTCTCTGTTTCCGGTTCCGGTCTTATTCTTAAATTCATACGGTGTACATCCCATCTGGCTGCGGAAAACTTTGCCGAAATAGCTGGCAGAATGAAAGCCGCAGTTCTGAGAAACTGTCGTGATCGTCTCAGAGGTATTTCTCAGCATGGTACACGCCATCTGCAGGCGGTAGTCTTTGAGATAAGCACCCGGTGAAATATGGATTTCTTCCTGAAAACATCGAAGTGCTTCTCTTTTGCTTACTTTCGCAGCGTCTGCAATATCGCTCAGGGAAATTTCATTTCTGTATTCTTTATGAATAAAGGCCAGCATTTCTTTGAGACGTTCTTCTTTTTCTGAAGTACGAAGTTTGGCAGTTTCCGGTTCCACGCCTAACATGTGGATAAAATCTATCCACATCTCTGCTATCTTATTGCGAAATGCCATCTCATATCCGAATGCCTTTTTGTCCTGGATTCGATCCATTTCCAGCATATCTTCCAGCACTTTTCTCTGCATTTCACTTTCTCGACGCAACACCGCCGCCTGAAATTTGTGATCATACAAAACAGGGCAGATATATTTTTTATGTAAAAGGCTGCCTTCTTCTGCCAGAAATTCCGGTCGGAACATAAAGACCTGGCTTCTGGCATCCTCCATTTCCTGCGGAAAAATCACCTGATGCATCACGTTTGTGTTAATAAAAATACCATCTGATTTCCTGAGACGGATGCAGTTTCCTGCTGTCCAGTAATCTATTTCCCCTTCTCGGACATAAAGAATCTCCAGTTCCTCATGCCAGTGCCAGGGAACAACCCGGCTGTTCCCCGCTGTTATGACCATATCTCTGCTGCAGCATGGATAATTTTCCTGTAATTCAAACACATTTTCTTTGCTTGTGTCTGTGATAATCAGATCTTCCAGTAACATTTTCTCACTCCAGTTTAATTTATTCTGGCGTTATTTTACCATATATATGGTGTTATTTCTATTTTTTTCTTATGTTATAAGCGTTATTATTATAGAAACGTTAGATTTCACTTTATACACGATTGCTTATTCACCATCATTCAAAAAGGAGGATCGCTATGACATTTGATTTATTTCATCAGTTACTCTATCTCAGCTCCAGTCAAAAGGATTCCTCTGCCTTTCTTCAAAAACTGGAACACATGACTGCCACAGATGTCGCACAGGCTTATGCCTCTCTTCAGATTTCTTCCAAGAATCCTCTTCCTGCTTCCGGCATGCCCCATTCTGCCTGAGTTCGGTATTGCGATTCCTTCCATTTGCCGGTAATATTCAGCTTATTTTTTCACTATATACAATATATATAACAAGTGCCATACGGTTTTCTTGCTCCGTATGGCACTTGTTTATAAGTATTCTCTATTTTAATATGTAAAAAACGCAAGAATCATATACACCACGATCGACACAATGCAATACAGTGAATTTGTCGTGGATACATACGCACTTCCATCTTCTCTCTTGAGGAAAGTCTGCATACTGAACGTAGCCGGTGCAGACATATAGGTGATCACCGCAAGATCCAGCAGTGTATTACTTCCGATAAAACTATGTACCGCCAGGAGAACACCCACGATCATAACTGCCTGCAAAGCAATACGCATCACGATCGTCCGGATACACGGTCCAAAAAGTTCCGGTGTCAGTTCCATGCTGAAACCTACCACGATCAGGATGATCGCTGTCAGAGCTGTGGTCAGAATACTTTCCACGCTTGTATAAATCCCGCCTGCCGGGCTTGCAAGCAGAAGTTTGATCACGCCTGTCAATCCCGCAATGATTCCCAGAACACTCGCGATAAATGCCGGTGTTTTTACTGCGCTTACTGCAAGATTTTTTACATTGATCTTCTCACCGTTCTCGGTCTGTCCAAGCATTCCCATATAAATACTGAATCCAAAAAGCAGTCCCGCAATATCAAGAACTGCGATCTGTGACAGGTTTTCCTGTCCGCAGAGACTTGTGTACAGAGGATATGCCATCGAACCGCCCTCATACACACTGACCATAAATGGCAGATACTTACGGTAATTTTCGGTCATGAGCGGTTTCATAAGAAATCCGATGCTGAAAGATACCACAAGCATGATAAACATAATCCCGACCAGTTTCGCCGTTTCTGCTCCATAATCTGATGTCGCCAGTGCATGAAAAATTGCTACCGGAAGCATGATGTTTGTGACCAATGCTTTCATGTTGTCGATGCCGTTTTTGTTCAGCAGTTTCCATTTCCGGCATAAAATACCAAGAATGATCATCACCAGTACCGGCGATATGATTTCCAGAACTTTCATTTGTTTTTCTTCCTTTTTTACTAAAATAAAAAATACCCTGACCTCATAAAGTCCCAGGTACTTTCCATTATGTTAGCACTCTGAATCTCAGGTTTCAAGGTATTTTTCTTATACTTTTTATATTACTTTGAATGTCTTCCATTTTCCCTGTTTGGATCTCCACTCCGTTTGGAACTGCGCTCCGGAGGATCTTTTTCTGCAGGCTGACATCCAGTTTCATGATTCAGGTGCCAATGTAGCTGACCGGATTTTTTGAAGAAAATTCGATACAGTGCCGCACCTGCGTTATAGACTGCAAGTGTAGGATAGAAACATCCGCAATCAAATTATTTTGCGCATTCCTCAAGCCATTGAAAAATAACTGCTTCCTCTGTTTTAAGTACATCTGCAATCTGCGTGCTTGCCATTCCCAGCTTTGCAAGCTCTGCCGCAGTTTCCTTCGCCTTTCGCAGTTCTCCCTCTGTTAACCCGTCCTGCCTTCCACTGTCATATCCAGCCTCATATTCTGCTTCTCGAAGTTTCTTTTCTTCCTCTTCTTCTCTTAATATTTTGCACTGTTCCATTAACTCTCGGTTATGATTTTCATTGATATTCAGCGTAACTACTCTCAGCTCCAGATTTGGTTTTCCCTCCAAATGTTCAAATGCTTCAGACAGCAGATTTTCCCACCGATCTTCCTTCTTTCTTGTTCCATTATAAAACACAATAAAATTTGGTGCCGGTATCTTCTGTAAAATCGAAGGATACAATGATCTGTGATCCACCAATTTCTGATACTCACTGGATATGTACAATAAATCTCTCAACGGCATATTCGGATTATAGGTTGACTGATGTTCATATAAAAACAAATTCGTGTCTACAATAAATGCCAGATCATTTTTCATCCCCATATAAATAGCATTCTCAAGCGTTACAATTTCCAGTGCCTCTGGATTTTCATATGTAGTTCCATTAATCGCATTGTAAAGTGACAGTAGATTTTCACGATCAGAAAACAGCATCCGAAAAACTGTATCTTTATACTTCTTGTTTGCCCGCAACATCTTCCCGCTCATTTGTTTTTTCTTCGTTGTAACAGTTTCATGGTTCTTTCTTTTTGCCATAGGCATTACCTCCTGTTTTTTGCAGGAGCATCAAGAACGTGTCGTACTATTATTTAGTGCACTCCAAACCCCTGCTTTTCTTTTTAATTGGATTTAAAAGCATGGATTTCTGAAGTGAATATAGAAAATCAGACGGCAAAAAAGCCTTGAATTTGTAGAGAAATATGCTTTGGCTTTATAGTAGCATTGTTTTTCCTAAAATTCAATATATCTATATTAAATTTTTACTTTGCACATCCGCAGTATTTATATATCTGATTATCTCTCAATCTTTCTTTAATTCTGTGTTATTTTTACACCGTTTACATTTTCTTCGTCCTCGTACTCTCTCAACTACTTCTGCCTGCCATTCATATCCACAATTTTTACATTTCCACCAAACACTTTTCCCAGAACCAGCTGTAATAAATTCAGGATTTAAATCTCCATTTTTCTCATAATTCCACTCAACTACAAGCTCTGGATTTGTTTGATTCAAAGTCTTTACTCCACTTTGTAAAAACGTTTTCTGTCTGGATTTCGCTTGTTTCTTTCTAGCGCATACCGGACATCCCGTAGAATTTCTTCTAGTTCGCATAATTCCAGTGGCTTTCCATTTATTTCCACACACTGAACAGTTCCACCAAATATGCTTACCATATCCAGGAACAATTTCATAAGGATTAAGGTCATTATTTGCATCCCAATCCCATTCAGAAAGTAATTGTGGATAAAGTTCTGCAAGTGAACCTCCGGCTTTTCTTATATACGTCTTTTGTACTGCCTTAACGCGCTTCTTTTTGTTACAACAAGGACATCCTTTTCCACTTCGTTGACTAATTACTTTATCTTTCCACTGATAGCCACATTCATGACATTTCCAATAAAATTGTTTCGCAGTACCTATACAAACGTTTTTCGGAGACACTTCATTTCTCTCATAATCCCAATTTTTTAATAACTCTTCATTAGATCTGACATCATTATAACCCGTCAATAATTTATGGTTACTGCAAATTGGACATCCACATTTTTTATCCTTCCTTGTTCTACTGCAAATCGCAGCCTTCCATTCATGCCCCTTTTCACAAATCCACCATACACTTTTCCCACTTCCAACAGTTACATTTTCCGGTTTATGTTCAACGTTTTTTCTATAATCCCATTGCTGTGCAATTTCCGGTCTTTGTGATGCAAGATCATTAAATCCTTTTAAAATCCTCTTTCCTGTACAATATGGGCATTTTCCACTTAATACTTCATAAGCTACAGAGCCTTGCCATTCATGTCCACATTTCCCATACCACCATACTTTTTTTGAAGACGCAACAGATACAGATTCCGGCAGTAATGTTCCATTTCGAACAGGATGCCATAGTGCCGCAATCTCTGGTGCTTTATTTTTTAACGAATTTTCTTTCTCAGTATACTCAATCAACGAATAGATTTCTGTACTGTCTCTAAGAATATTAATGTCTGATTGTATCTCTAAAGTATTTACATTTGTAAGTTCATTTAATTTCTGTAATACAAACTGAATCGCTTTCTCAATATCTTTGGGCGACTCCATTATATAATTGATAGAATCAGTATTAAGCTGCATACACCCTGGTTCTCGTACACGTATAAGTATTATGCTATTTTCTTGACATATAATATTCTTTTTTTCATCACGTTTATTACCGCTTAATTTAGAATGGCCATATATCCCATCATATTCAATAGCAATTTTATACTCAGGTATATAAATATCTAATTCCTGCAATCCTAGCCATTCCGGTTTATAGTTGGCTTTCACATCTGTAAAAACTTTTTCAACATAATACAAAACTGCTTTTTCTGGAAAAGATACTCTACGCTCTTCAGCACATTTAGGACAGCTATTTCCTCTATTCCTGTCTGATATCGCAGCTTTCCATCTATGTCCTTTTTTACACTTCCACCATACTACTGCTCTCGATCCACAAGAATATTCTTCTGGACTTCTAACATTTTTCTCATTATCCCATTCCATTTTTAACTCTGGACGAAGTGTTGCCAAATCATTTATTCCTTTGATAATTCTACGATTTTGACAAACAGGGCATCCCTTACTCCTGCAACGTTGTACTACAGACTCACTCCATTCATGTCCTTTTTCACATTTCCACCACACCTGTTTTTTTGAGCCTGGAGTCACCTCTTTGGGTGTAAGTCCATTATTCAAAATGGGATGCCAAGTTTGAGAAATTGCAGGGTTTAATGTTTCTAAATCATTAAACCCAAAGAGCACTCTCCGATTATTACAATAAGGACATTTTTGCCCTTCTACCCTACAAATTATAGGCATATCATAAGAGTGACCTTTTGGACAAATCCACCATACTTTTTTTCCTGAACCTTTTGTAACATTTTGTGGCCGTAAAGAATTATTTTTTTGCATATCCCATTCTGCCGCAATATCTGGAAAAAGAGTCTGAAGATCATTAAAACCTGGAAGTGCTTTAAAATTTGCACAATATGGACACCCATTTCTTTTTCTATACTGAGGTGCTGTTTCCCATTCACCGCCACAAATATGACATTTCCAGAAAACTTTTTTCTTTGAAGCAATTGAAATATTTTCCGGAACAATACCCATCTCAGTATTTTTTTGCCAATTCCACTGTTTCATTAATTCTGGTACATCACTTATATGTTTTGTTTCCATATTTCAGTCCTCTATAATACATAATATTAGTAATCGCTGAACAAAATATTCACTTATATTATCCTATTTTGTATTTATTATACTACCTTCATTTTTAGAAACATACAAAAATCACAAGTATTATTAAAATAATTATTTACTATTCATCGACTTATTTTCCAACAACCGGGCATTCAAGTCATCTGATTTTACTCCTATTATTGACTCAAATTGTGCTTACTCATGTTTTGAGCATCCAATTTTAAAGCTTTCAATGGTCCAGCTTATACTTATTATAATATGAGTCATACAATTTAAGAAGTTTTCGTAGGCTTGATTTATACTTATTGTTATTTAAGTCATACAGCTCCTGTAATTTCGTGGACTTTGTATGTAATTACTATAGTTTAGGTCATTTTCCATCGACATTTGCGTGGACTCTATTGACAGTTATTACAATCCGGGATACTCTCCTCAGACAAAAAGAAGCCCCGAAAACCTTATAACCACTCCCAAATGAGTGCTATAAGGCTTTCAGGGCCTCTTAGTAGTTGAATTATGATAGATATCTAATCTTTACAGATTACATACCAGCCTGTGCTGCAACCTCAGCTGCGAAGTCGTCCTGGCGCTTTTCGATACCTTCGCCTGTTTCGAAACGAACGAAACCTTTGATTGTGATCTTAGCGCCGTTTGCTTTAGCAACTTCTTCTACGTATTTAGCAACGGACTGTTTTCCGTCTTCTGCTTTAACGTATGTCTGGTCAAGAAGGCAGATTTCTTTGAGTTCTTTCTTGATACGTCCAGTGATCATACCCTGGATAACCTTCTCCGGTTTCTGGGATTCCTTAGGATCGTTCTGGATCTGAGCAAGAAGGATCTCTTTCTCATGCTCGATGTACTCAGCACTTACTTCGCTATCGCATGTGTACTGCGGTTTCAGAGCTGCGATCTGCATCGCTACGTTTCTTGCCATTTCTTTAACTGCATCGTTAACAACATCTGTCTCAACGTCTACAAGAACGCCGATCTTTCCGCCCATATGTGTGTAGGAAGCAACGAAACCGTTCTCTTCTTTCACCTGAGCGAATCTTCTGATGTTCATGTTCTCACCGATAACTGCAACCTGAGCTGCAAGAGCTTCTTTTACAGTCTTGGTTGTGTCAAGTGCCCATGCTTCTGCAAGGAAAGCATCGATATCTGCTGCGGAAGTAGTAAGTGCCTGTGCTGCAACATCTGCAACATAGCTCTGGAATTTCTCGTTCTTAGCAACGAAGTCTGTCTCAGAGTTAACTTCTACAACAACTGCGCTCTTAGCATCATCAGCAACGAGAGTCTTGCAAAGACCTTCTGCTGCAACACGGCTTGCTTTCTTCTGAGCTGTAGCAAGACCTTTTTCACGCAGGAATTCTACTGCTTTATCCATGTCACCTTCTGTAGCTGTAAGAGCTTTCTTACAATCCATCATTCCGGCGCCAGTCATTTCTCTTAATTCTTTTACCTGAGCTGCTGTAATAGCCATTGTATTTTCCTCCTGGAATTATTAAATTAATTATTCCTCTGTAGCTTCCTCAACTTCTGCTTCTTCAGCTTCTGTTGTTCCCTGATTTGCTTCGATAACAGCGTCTGCCATTTTGGAAACGATCAGTTTTACGGCACGGATAGCATCATCGTTACCCGGGATTACATAGTCAAGTTCTTCCGGATCACAGTTAGTATCGCAGATACCGATAAGCGGAATACCTAATGTATGAGCTTCCTGAACGCAGATTCTCTCTTTCTTAGGGTCAACGATGAAGATTGCATCTGGGAGACGTTTCATCTCTTTGATACCGCCAAGGTTCTTCTGCAGTTTAGCAAGTTCTTTTCTTAATTCAATAACTTCTTTCTTTGGAAGTACTTCGAAAGTTCCGTCAGCTTCCATAGCTTCGATCTGTTTCAGTCTTGCGATACGGCTCTGGATTGTCTTGAAGTTTGTAAGCATACCACCAAGCCATCTCTCGTTTACATAGTACTGTCCGCAACGCTCTGCTTCAACTTTGATAGCGTCCTGAGCCTGTTTCTTAGTACCAACGAAAAGGATGTTTCCGCCGTTAGCTACGATATCAGCTACTGCATTGTAAGCATCGTCAACCATACCTACAGACTGCTGAAGGTCGATGATATAGATACCATTTCTTTCTGTGTAGATGTACGGAGCCATTTTAGGGTTCCATCTTCTTGTCTGATGTCCAAAATGAACACCTGCTTCCAAAAGCTGTTTCATTGAAATAACGCTCATGATTTTTCTCCTTTTTGGTTAAATTCTTCCGCACAGATCACTTTCTATCCGGACCCAACCTCACACCGTAAGGGCACCATCCATCGGAATCTCTGTACGTGACTTTTTATTTGTGCGTCTTTACGCACATTGCAACTTCTAGAGTATAGCATAAGAAAACCCTCCGTGTAAAGAGGGTTTTCGCACTTTTTCTTATGAATTTTACTGATTCTTTAACGTTTTACGCTTTCTTTCAGTTCTGTTACTTCTTTCTCTGTCAGCGGACGGCATTCGCCTTTTTTGAGATCATCCGGGAGGGTGAGAGTTCCCATGGAGATCCTTTTGAGGTAGATGACCGGTGTTCCGACTGCTTCCATCATCCGTTTGACCTGGTGGAATTTGCCCTCGTGGATCGTCAGATGGAGTTCTGTGTAGACTTCCGGGAGATTTTCTCTGCGGACACGTGCTGTCTGTCCGAAAGATCCGTCTGTCTCTTCAAAGCTTCCGCCTACGATTTCTGCTTTTGCCGGCATGGTCAGTTTCGCTTCTCCGATATCCACGCCTTCTTCAAGTTTCGCGACTGCTTCCGGTGTCACATTCCCCTCTACTCTGACAAAATAGGTCTTGTCCACATGTTTTCCCGGGGCAAGCAGTTCGTGCGCCAGCATTCCGTCGTCGGTGATCAGGAGAAGTCCTTCTGTATCCTTGTCAAGACGGCCTACCGGAAAAAGTCCCTTCCTGTCAGATGGTACATATTCCATGACAGTTCTGTCGTTTCTGTCTTCTGTTGCACTGACGCAGCCCGCCGGCTTATTCAGAAGATAATAGACAAACTCCGGTGCCGCACCAACCGTCTCACCTGCAAGCACGACTACGTCTTTGTCCTGATCGACTTTAAGCTCCGGTTTCTTCGCCGGTGTTCCGTTGACCTGAACCTGACCTTTCTGTATAAATTTCTTTACTTCACTTCTGGTTCCCTTCCCTGCATCCGCAAGAAATTTATCCAGTCTTACTGCTTTTGCCATAATCACTCCTCATTCTGTCTCACTTTCCAAACCAGGCGAGCCACCTGCCCGAACTGTTTATGGTCTTCTGGTAGGTTGTCATTGTATCTCCGTCATCGTCACTGTTATCAGAAAACTCCGGGCTGATTCCAAGTTCCTGCATTTTGTCCAGTACGAAATCTGGTACATCTGCTCTCTTTAGAAACAGGGAATTCATCATCTCCCCCTGTTCCATGTAAACGGCAACAGCTACATTGGAAACTGTCTCCGTATCACCGCCCGCATATGCGTTCCGTTCCAGGACCAGTGCATTCTGGATTGCTTTTATTTCCTCTGGTTTCGTATAAAAAAACTCTTCCTGTTCGGAAATGTTTTCCTCTTCATAATAAGTCAGTGAGATCTTGTTGATATCCAGTTCTTCTATTGTCAGAGGATATCCTGTTTTCTTAAGAATTGCAAGTGTATTTTTGAAAGAAGGTGGAACTCCAAGGTTCCAGTCCACATACGTAACTTCTTCATTGTTCTTGCCCGGCACAAGACTGTTGATATTACTTCTGACCGGAAGTGCATAATTAAAGCCAAGCTGGATTATTATTTCTTCCATCATATCTTCTGCTGATGCGGACTCGATGTCTTTTTTCAGTGCATCGAGAAGTTCCTGTTTCTGTCTGTCATCATTCTGGAAGATACTGTACCCCATTCCACATGCATCTGTCATTCCTATGGTCGTCAGATATTTTTCATCCAGATCCAGAAATTCGTATTTTTTCTCTTTGAGATTTTCTTCTGCGTACAATCCTTTCATGAGAGTTCTCAGATTCTTCACATCAGCCCAGTAACCTCTGCATACAACACGCCCGGATTTCAATGTATATTTCACAGAGATAAAATAAGATCTCTTTTTTGCTTTATCAACATTCAGGCTGTCTTTCACGATATTTTCAAGAGCCTCGTATGTCTCGTCTCCGATCCCGTCTGCCCCTGTCAGAGCATTTGCCGGATCGTACCAGTTATAATTATCTGTCAGATCATAAAATTCTCCATCTGCTGCTTTCTCTATATGAGCATAATAATCCTGATCATATCCGTTACTGATATTCACAGATGCAAGCTCCTCCTGTTTCGGAAGATAACTGTCAAAATAAAGAAGGTCTTTCTGATAGATCATCGCACATCCGAACACAAGCACTCCTGCCAGTACAAGCTGCATTTTTTTTGCAAAAAATTTCTGGAAGCTCATATGGTAGATAATTTCTATCATACCATGTGAAAGTACCGTTCCCAGGATCAGGCCGAACACCCACCAGATCAGTTTTGTCCCTCCATCTGCCTGCGGATAAAAGATCCAGCCCACTGCCAGTCCTGTCGGGATCACGACCATGAATTTCACCAGTACTGCTACCCATCTGTATACCATGGATCTTCCTGCTGCCTCAGAAGGTCTTTTTTCATAGGCGATCCAGGAAAAAACTGCCAGTACAACGATAAGGATCACAAGTGCCACAAGATATTTCGCCGCGTGTCCGGCTGAGTAGGCATCTGCCAGACTGAACGCAAATGCCGCAGGCGAAGCATCCTTCAAAAGAAATGCCATGATCCCATATCTCTTATCTATAAAAGTATCCAGAAAAGTAAGTCCGCATGCCGCCAGGACAAGTTCCAGTGCGATCCCGTACAGATACATTCCACCCAAAGTCAGGATTCCCATCAGCATATTTCCCGTTATACATAAGACCAGTACAACGCTGAAGTAGATCATCAGATAAACGAGCAGGTGAAGGCACAGCATTTTTACTGCCATTCCCATAAGTTCCAGGCTGAAAAGCCCCCTCGCTGCCCCAACACAGACTGTCAGAAATTCTATAACGATATATGGCACCAGATAGTAGATCAGTCCCATTACTGCCTTTTCTGCAAAAAGTTCTGACCGTTTCATTGGAAGACTGTGATAAAAATCCGTTTTCTTTCTGGAATACAGATACAGGAATCCATTTACTGCATTCATAAATCCTGCCGCCATCGCAACAGCCATTCCTGTCAGGACAAATCCATCCTTCCACAAACGATAATACAAAAGTGTGATCTGATCCTGCGTATATCCCAGATTTCTCCAGGATCCCAGTTTCTCCAGTCCTATCACCGGAAATGCCAGGATAAATCCAAGTGTCAGAAACGCCGGTATCCATGCCTGTCCTTTGGATACCGTTTTGATATATTTAGAAGAAAAGATTCTGGATCTCATAACCAGCCACCTCCGTTTCACTGATAAAAATTTCTTCCAGACTCAGTGGAAGTACCTCGCAGAACAGTGGATTTTTTTCCTGGATTCTGTGCATGATCTCTGTCCTTGTCCCCCTTGCAGTGATAAGCGTGAGGGATCCCTGATGATCGATTTTGAGGACATCCAGTTCTTTCCTGAGTGCGTCTTCCAATTTCTTATCCTGTAATACACACTGGATCTTGTGGATATGGAATTTCATGTCTTCCAGATCTTTACTGAGGATCATGCCGCCCTTATGCAAAAGCCCCACATGGTCACAGATATCCTCGAGTTCCCTCAAGTTATGTGATGCGAGGACCGGTGTGAATTCCCGGCTCAGGATCTCTGCTGCAAAAAGGCTCTTGACACCCTGCCGCACCACCGGATCCAGTCCGTCAAAAGTTTCATCGCAGAGAAGATATTTCGTTCCTGCACTGATTCCCAGAAGTACCATGAGCAGCTTCTTCATTCCTTTCGAAAAACTGCTGATCCGCTGTTTCTCATCAAGCCGGAACTGCCGCATCAGTTTGGAAAAACGCTGGATCTCAAACTTCGGATAATGAAGCCTGTAAAAAGCCGCCATATCTGCCGGTGTAAAATTTGTCGGAAAATAGCAGTCATCAGATATGTAAAAAAACAGCTCTTTCGCAGTTTCATTGTCATAGACTTCCATATCGTCAACGGTGATGCTGCCTTTATCTGGCTTCAGGATTCCTGCTACCATTCGAAGCAGGGTACTTTTTCCTGCGCCATTGCTTCCAACCAGTCCGAACACTTCCCTCTCTCCAATATCCATGGAAACGTTATTGACCGCCTGAAGTGCTCCAAATGCCTTGCTGCACTCTCTGATCTCTATCATTTCTGTTCCTCCTTGTACCCTCTCTGTACTAATGTAAGCAGTTCCTTTTCTTCAAATCCACTTCGACAGCCTCGCTTTACCAGTTCGAGAAATTCGCTGTGAAAATCTTCTTTGTATTTTTCCTGTATCTTCTGTGTGTCTGCCACGAAATTCCCCTTGCCTTTCACCGGATAAATCAGTCCTTCCTGCTCCAGCGTCATATACGCTCTCTGGATCGTGTTTGGGTTGATCGACAGTTCTATTGCCAGCTGCCGTACAGATGGAAGTCTGGAATCAGCCGGCAGTGCGCCCTGATAGATCAGCGTCCGGAATTTCTCTGTTACCTGTTCGTACAACGGCCGCCTGTCCTGATAGTCTAAAACGATCATAGGTCCTCCTTTCCTGCATTTTCTATGTGTATATAGTGTACTAATTGTTTTAATACACTCATTCTAGCATATCCATGCCTTTCAGACAATACTTTCAAATCTAAAATTTCCACAAAGCCGGTTTGAGCCGTTCGGGCAATAAAAAAACTCCCGGAATAAAATCTCATTCCAGAAGTTTCTTTTTCTTATATGATCCTTCGCTGTTCTGTATCCGTACGGTTTCGGAAATAGCTGATCCCGGCGCACATTCCAGTCAGAAGCAGAACCAGCATCACGGCAATTCCCATCGGATATCTATCAAGCAGCCATGCCGCCAGTTCAGGAAGGACCAGCGACCATATATTGGCACCCATGTGGAGCAGGACACTTGTCCACAGGCTACCTGTCTGTTCAAGAAAATACGCGAAAAGACATCCGAGTATACTTGCATAGACACCCTGCACCAGATTTCCATGATAAATGCCAAAGAACAGACCGGAGATCACGATCGCCTCACCGGAGCGCATATAATCCCGGAGTCTCAGATAGATCAGCCAGCGGAACACGATTTCCTCCGCAAGTGGTGCTATGATTCCCATGCACACGATCAGGAAAAACATGCTCTTGCCATCCGTCAGCTGGCTCATCGTCTCCTGATATTCCTCTGCATTGAGAAAGGAACCTATCATATTGACGAACATATTTGCAAACTGCGCAAAACCAGCTCCCATGACCAGGATCAGTCCGCATTCGCCAATGCTTAACCGATTCGGTTTCTGTCCTGTTACCAGCCCGCCAGCTATTCTCGCCCGACAGTCCTTCTTGTAAAAGTACAGACAGGGAATCATAGTGATAAGTCCGGTAAGCCCTGTGAGCAGGATCGCATTATTATAATAAGCCTCCGTTCCCCCTTCGCCCAAAAGCTGCATCGCAAGCCAGATTCCTGCATACCCTATGATCTGTGAGATCAGGAAATGGATTCCGCATGGATAAAGAACTCTCCATATCCGGCGGATGCGGCTTTGTTTACGCAGAGGGCTCAGTCGAAAAAATGAAGCAGTTCATCGACAGAATCAACGATCTTGAGAGGATTCGCCTCTGTCAGTTCTTCCTGTGTCCCATAACCATATGCAACTGCCACACAGTCAAGTCCTGCCGCACGCGCGCCAAGAACATCGTGCTCTTTGTCACCTACCATGAGAACTTCGTTTCGTTTATCGCTCATGTTGATGCGTTTCAATGCTTCCTCGATCACCTCTGATTTGCTTGTTCTGGCACCGTTCATTTCACTTCCTACAACCACATCAAAATAAGAACTCAGCTTGAAATAATCAAGGATCTGCGTTACATAGTACTCTGGTTTTGAGGAAGCGACTGCCAGAATGTAACCTTTGCGTTTCAGTTCCTGAAGCATCTCCTCCACACCCTCATATGGATGATTCTCGTAAATTCCCTTTACTTCATATCGTTCTCTGTAAAATTCTACTGCCTTGCGTCCAGTAGCCTCGTCCACACCGGCGTATTTCATGAACTGTTCCATGAGCGGCGGTCCGACAAAGACTTTCAGTTTCTCCAGGTCTTCTTCTGGTTTTCCGATCTTTTCCAGTGCATACTGAACGGATTTGGTGATTCCCTCGCCAGACTCTGTCAGTGTTCCATCCAGATCAAAAAAAATTGCTTTATACATAAATTTCCTCCATTGTCAAAAAATATTATACGTTAGTATAGCATTCTTTTTTGCTTCCGTCCACGACAATTCTTTCCTGCACATTATGGCTGTCTCGATTTCTGTCTGCATTTCCTGTGGGTTCAGTTTCAGCAGGATCCTGCTGCTCCTCCAGTGCCAGTCTGCTTCTTTTCCATTTATCCGGATCGAGACAACTGCGATCACACGTGATCGATCCGGGATGATTTCTGCCTCTGCTGCATTCCGGATCTCTTTTCTGCAGTAAATGAGCTGCATTTTCTGGCGGCATTCTTCTTCGGTAAGCTCTTCTTCTTTTTGTGGAACTGTCAGGATATTTTTCTGGATTTCTGAGACCGGGGTTGGAGTGGGACTGATGGATGGGATTGGTGTCATTGTTGGTGTGGGGGAAGGAATTGGTGTTGGAGATATGTCTGCGATCTGTTGTTCTGTATTTTCAATATTGTAAAGGGTATCATTACTGTTCTGATGGTCTGCGGCCCTGGCGGTTTCTGAGCTGTTATTTTGAGACACGGTGTTGTTGTTTGAAGTTCCATCTTCATACGAGTCTGCTGAGAAAAAATCGTTCCAGTCTGTTTCTGGCTGTGCGGTATTGGTGTTTCCTGTCGTGTAACTTCCTGCACCTGCGCCAGAGGAATCGTCTCCTGTATTCCAGGAATCTTCTGTGCTGCTCCAATTGTTGTTACTGTCATAATTATCATTGTCGGACGATGTCGTCCCGCCTGTGGTTTCTTCCTGATCCCAACTGGAATCATCCTCGAAACTTCCTGTTCCCATATCAACATCAAAGCCGCCCAGTTCGATTGCCTGGACAACCTTTACTGCGAGCAGTAAAAATATCAACAGCGAAACTCCTGCCAGAAAGTTCTTTTTTATTTTGAGGATGCTTCTTTTTTCCATGCTTCTATCTGATTCTGCGTTATCCGACTGTTGTCTGTTTTCTTTTCTGATGTCTGTTTTTCCCATTCTCTGTATACCTCCATACTCTGTTCATATCGCCCCTGTCTGTTGAGAAAGTTTCCAAACTCCAGATAGCCTGCTCCGTATTCCGGTTCGTATGTGATCAGCTGTCTGTAATAAAACTCTGCTTTGTTTGCTTTGCCAAACAGTTCTCCGTTCCACGCCAGTAATTCCAGGAGGCGGATCTGCTCTTCACTTTTTCTGTAGAGTTTGAGCATCTGCTGTAATCTGTGTTCCGTATCCAGGCAGAAAAGTTCTCTGGATTTTTTATCGCTGCTTTGATATTCCATGCTATAAAATCTGGCTGTCACGGCTGCCAGTGCGTTCTGGAATTCTGGAAGTACCGGCTGCTGTTCTGCGCCGTGGATAACTGCCAGGAGGGTGAGGAGTGCAGCACAGACCGGAACCAGGACGGATTTCAGGGAGAATGGTTTCCAATTGATCTTTGAAAGATATTTTTCTGCTTCTTCTGCATTCTGCCAGCGTTTGTCCGGGTCCTGGCGGCAGCATTTGTGAATGAATTTTGCGAATTGCGGGGAGCGGATATAATAGTGGTATTTCTTTTTTCCGCAAAGTTTTTGCAGTGTTTTGCCGAGGGCGTAGAAATCGCTGGGTGCGGTCAGGATGCCTTCGTATTGTTCCGGAGCGGCGTAGCCTTTTGTTCCCTTTATCGTTTTTCTTGCAGTTTTGTAACTGCACAGGGCGCTTCCAAAATCTATGAGGTAGATTTTTCCATTTTCATCTAAGATTAAGTTGTCTGGTTTTAAGTCGCCATAATAAATGGGGGGTTTTTGTGAATGCAGGTATTGAAAAATTTGAAGAATTGTATGGGTGATCGTTAAGATTTGGTCGAAAGAAAATTGATAAGATTCTTTTAGATGGGATTCAAGGGATTTGCCTTTGATGTATTCCATAACGAGGTAGCAGGAATCGTCTTGTTCGGTGTAGTCTGTCATTCTTGGGAGGGATGGGTGGTTGAGATGTTTTAGAAGTTTTGCTTCGGTTTTCTTTGAGATGGGGAGTTGTTTGATGGTCCAGAAGGTGCCCAGGTCCATATCGCGGGAGAGGTAAGTGGTTCCCTCCCCGCCCTCTCCTATCTTGGATATGATGCAGTAGCGGTTTTTTAGGATTTTGCCTGTTAAATCTATAACTATTCTCCTTTCTAATTTTCCAAAACCGTCCGAGGGGGAACGCACTCGAAGTTGCGAAGGCCGCTTTTTCCCCCTCGGGCACCCCCTTTTTCGGCCACGCTTTGTGGACAGGGGGAGATGGTTGAGGGACAGAAACTTTTACATGCGGTCTGGGGCTGAGAAGCCTAGGAGGTCGATGCTGGTTTCGAGGATGTTTTTGGTGAGGCTCAGGAGTTTGAGGAAGGATTCTTTCTGGCCCTGGTTTTCTTCGCTCAGGATCTTGGTCTCGTGGTAGAAGCTGTTGAAGGCGTTGGAGACTTCGTAGATGTAAGCGCAGATTTTGTGTGGTGCTTTTTCTTCGAAGGCGTTTTCGATGGTGCTTCCGAATTTGGTCAGTTCCAGCATGAGGTTTTTCTGGCTGGTGTTTACTGCCGGGAGGAGTTCTCCGGATTCGAGGTTTCCGCCTTCTTCTTTGTAACGGTTCAGGATGGATTTGATTCGTACAATTGTGTAGAGGATGTACGGACCTGTGTTTCCTTCGAAGGAGGTGAAGCGGTCGATGTCGAAGACGTAGTCTTTGGTTGCCTGGTTGGAGAGGTCACCGTATTTGATTGCGGAGAGGCCTACTACTTTGGCTGTTTCCTGCGCATCCTGGTCTTTGACGCTTCTGTTTTCGACAATCTTGTGGAACATTTCTTCGTCGATGTCTGCGATCAGGTTTTCAAGACGCATAACGCCGCCGTCTCTTGTCTTGAATGGTTTGCCGTCTTTTCCGTTCATGGTACCGAAGCCAAGGAAGGAAAGTTCTGTCTCTGGTTTTACGAGACCGGTCTTTCTTGCGCAGCGGAATACCTGGATGAAGTGGAGTTCCTGGCGTTTGTCTACGACGTAGAGGATCTCATCTGGATCGAAGAGTTTTACTCGTTCTACGATCGTTGCAAGGTCTGTTGTTGTATAAAGGGATGCTCCGTCGGATTTGAGAAGCATGCATGGCGGAATTTCTTTGGTGTCTGTGTCTTCTTTGACATCTACAACGAGTGCTCCCTGATCTTCGTATGCGAAGCCCTGGTCTTTCATCATCTGGACCATATCCGGGATATATGGCTGCGCGTCGGATTCCTTTTTCCAGAGGTCGAAGGATACATTTAAATTGCTGTAGTTTCTCTTGAGGTCAGTTACGGAAACCTGCATGATGTGGTTCCAGAGAGCCATGTAGCCTGGTTTGCCCTGCTGTAACTGATGTGTTGCCTCAAGTGCCTCGTTACGGTATTCCTCATCTACTTTGGATTTACCGCTTGCACATGGATAGATCTCTTCTAGTTCGCTGATGGTGAACGGTGCTTCCTGCGGGTATTCTCCCTGATAGCTGTCGTCAAAGTAAACAAGCTCCGGTTTGCGGTGTTTGAGTTCTGTGATGATAAGGCCCATCTGGAGTCCCCAGTCACCGAGATGTACGTCACCGATCACCTTGTGTCCTACATATCTGCCGATACGTTTGATACTCTCTCCGATGATCGCGGAACGAAGATGTCCTACGTGGAGCGGTTTTGCTACGTTCGGTCCGCCGTAGTCGATGATGATGGTCTTTGGTGTCTCTGCAGTCCTGACAGAGTATTTCGGGTCTGCTTCCATTTCCTTAAGGTAGTCTGCAAGGAATTCTTCTCTGACTCTGAGGTTGATAAAACCTGGTTTTACAACCTCTGCCATAGAAAAGATCTTGCTGTCCTTGAGATATACAACTACATCATCTGCGATCATGAACGGTGCTTTCTTGTAAGCTTTGGCTCCTGCCATTGCTCCGTTGCACTGATATTCACATAAGTCAGGACGGTTGGAAACAGTTACTTTGCCGTATGACGGATCATATCCGGCTTTTTCAAAAGCAGAAGCAAGTTCCTCTGCCATTAATTCCATAAGTTTTTTCATTATCATATCTCCTTATTTTACAGTTACTTTTTTGGAGCAGGCTACGGCGAGTGCTCCGTGTCCGATGTGGCAGGCTACACTTAAAGAAAGCGGATCCATATGGATGTCCAGACCCGGGAATGCTGCCTGAACTTCATTCTTGAATTCCTCTGCTTCTTCTTTGTTTCCTGTATATGCCATCTGGAGGCACATTTCTCCTGCTTCTGCATATTCCTTAAAACGGCTGTCCCAGTCTTCTCTCATTGCTTTGAGCATGACTTTCTTTGCCTGTTTCTTACCTCTTACCTTGGCATAGGCATCCAATTTCTCTCCCTGGATCTGAAGAACCGGTTTCAGGTTGAGAACAGTTCCGATCGCTGCTGCTGCCGGAGTGATCCTGCCGCCTTTTTTGAGATATTTCAGTGTTTCCAGTGTGATGTAGATGCTGGATTCCATTTTTTCCGCTTCGAGAACTTCTTTGATCTCTGCGGCTGTCTTGCCTACATCACGCAGTGCCAGTGCATCCAGAACGGACTGACGCTGTGTTACGGAAATCCTCTGGTTGTTGACAACCTGTACTTTGCCGCCATATTCTCTGGAAAGTGCTGTTGCAGTATCGCATGCTGCACTTAATCCGCTGGACATCGGAATGTGCACAACCTCATCATACTCCTCCAGAAGATTGTCCCACAGTCCGCTGACTTCTGCCGGGCCTGGCTGTGAAGTAGAGATTGCTTCATCGTTCTTGAGCTTCTCATAAAATTCTTCTTGAGAAAGTGTGATCCCCTCAAGATACATAACATCATTAATATAAAAAGGCATCGGGAGGACAGAAATTCCAAGCTCTCGTCCTTCATCCTGTGTAATGCCACTGTTACTGTCTGTTACAATCGCAATTTTTCCCATACTGTATCTCCTCATGTGTTTTTCTGTTTTCAGATAACAATACTCATATCCTTATTGAATCATTGCATACTGTTTATAGTTTAGCACATCTCACCCGGTATCTCAATTAAAAATATAAAAGCCGGATATTTTTTACATTTTATATAAAAAAACCTCTATGGTTCCCGGGAACCATAGAGGTTTTTTGTTACTGTTCACTCCGTTCACAGTAACGGATTTTTGACTTATTCACTTCGCAGTGCATCGATCGGGTTCAGGTCTGCTGCCTTAACAGATGGGAGCAGTCCAAAGATAACTCCGATCAGCATGGAAAATATTACTGATCCGATGATCGCCGGAATACTGATCGCCGTCGGTGCTCCCGAAAGCTTGGAGACCACTTTCGACAGGACAATTCCGACAATAACTCCAATGATACCGCCAATACTTGTCAGCATGGCCGCTTCTGTCAGAAACTGAAAAAGAATGACCTTTTTTCTTGCTCCGATCGCTTTCTTTAGACCGATCTCACTCGTTCGCTCTGTGACAGATACCAGCATGATGTTCATAACACCGATACCTCCTACCAGCAGAGAAATACTTGCGATCCAGATCAGCTGTGTATTGGTGCTTTCGCTGAGTTTCTGCATATTTCTTACCTGCTGCATCACATCGTCAGCCTTGTATTTGAACTTGGAAGAATTTGTATCAATTCCCTGATTCATAACTTCCGCTGCTGCATTTCCGGCAGAACTCATATTGTCTGTAGAATCCGCACGGATCACTGCATTCTGCGGCTCGTCAAACTGAAAAGCTGTCGGCCAGGTGGTTTCCGGGATCATAACTGTTCCCATGATGGTCTGATAATATTCATTGAACTCGTCAATCGTCTTGATGTTCGGAAGATAGTCATCACTCTGCTGAACAACCCCGACAACGGTAAACGGTTCTGATCCAATCTCAATCGTCTTACCTACCGGATTCTCTCCTGCAAACAGATTCTCTGCTGCATTATCATCCACAAGAACGACCTTTCTCATCTCATTGAGATCTTTCTGTACAAAACCTCTACCCGCTCTGACCATATACCCGCGGGTTTCCAGATACTCCATGTCTATTCCATAAATGCTTCCGCCCTGGAAACTGACATTCTGATAATAAACGTTGCTCGCATAAGAACGACTGTAAAAAAATGTCGCATTCTCTACATGATCCAGTTTCCGTACTTCTTCTTTCTGTTCATCTGAAAGAAGCGGTGCAGCTGTCCCATCACTCATTCCGTAATCCTGGTCATAAGCACTGTCTCCATAATTAAGCGTAATGGAAACCGTGTTATTACCCGCACCGATCAGGTCTTCCTTGATCTGTTCATTTGTTCCCTTCAAAGTTGAAACGATTGCAATAATGGAGGCAATACCGATAATGATACCAAGCATTGTCAGAAAGGATCGCATTTTGTGAGACCAGATTCCCTGAATGGATATTCTGATATTTTCAAGCATAAATTCCCACCTTCCTAGTAGCCATACATTTCGTCTGCTGAAACTTCTTTTGTTTTGACACCATCTGCAACATCATCGCCATAAGGAAAAGCAATTTTGTCTTCTCTGGTGATTCCTCCTGTTACGAGAACACTGTATCCACTGTTTACATTGCCTCCCACTTTCAGAATCTGTTTTTTCAGCACACCATTATCATCCTTGTAGACATAGCTGACTCCATTTTCAGTGCGGACAAATGCTCTGTCCAGAACAATTCCATTGCTGACCACATTCCCTGCCAGCATAACCGTAAGCCAGTCGTCATCTGATACTTTAACGGAACTGTCCTCTATAGTAGCTGTATATTCGTAGTAAGAAGCATTCGGATTCCCACTTCCATAATAGGAAGAATCGCCCGAAACAGGATACTCGGACACGTATGCCACCTTTGCATTAAAGTCACCATTTGAAGTGGAACATTTCAATTCTGTGCCTTCCTTTATCTGATCCAGCATCAGTTCACTTACCGTTCCTTTAACATAGTATCCTTCTTTGCTCTTAACTGTCATAAAAGTGCTTCCATCAGAAGATGAAGTTGTGGAATCTCCAACCTTTGCCACAGTTCCATCCAGTCTGCTGTAAATCGTTTCTTTCTGAACCTTCTTTTCCAGTTTACTGATATTCAGTTTGCTTTCCCGAATATCCAGACTCAGGCTCTGAATTCTTGATTTCTGGATTTTGATTGCTTCATCTCTGGTAATTGAAGCGTTTCCTGAATCATCCGCATTATCATAATCTCCACCATCATCATCTGGTAATTCATCCTCATACTGACTTGCACCATCCAGTGTATATTCAATTTCCGAATCATTATCTACACGTTTGTCAAGAAGATTTCCATCAATGAGATAATACCCAATACAGGATGACTTTCTGTCCTGATAATCTGCCACCTGATTATTCTGATGAAATTCCAGCTGATACCAGTATCCTGTCTTTCCCGCATCTCTTGTACCGTCACTGTTAAACTGTGCCATTTTGTTAAGGAAAGAACCTTTTGCAACTACATATCCTTCGGACGAGTCACACAGGAACACAAACGGATCATCCTTTGTACCAGTTCCGGTAATAGGTTCTGTTTCATCATTCAGGATCTTCACAAACTGTGATTCTCCATCCATCAGTTTATCTTTATTCTCACCTGGTGCTATATCCACAATTTTTACATCATCCACAAAATCGTCCTGCGGCTGATCTGCTCCCGGTGTTTCCGTTGGTGTTGGTATCGGTGTCTCTTCCGGTGTTTCTGTTTGTTCAGGAATCGGCGTAGGTTCCGTATCATCTTCCCCTGTATCATCAGAACCAAAATCCACATCTGCGCTCGTATCTGCTTCCTCAGAGGAAGCTTCCTGCTGCGTATCCGTAAAATCCTCGGTCGAAGCTGTGCTTTCCAGCATGGCTGCCGCCAGAATTGGATTCATTACTGCTGCCAGATAAACTCCGTTCAGGGAACTTCCAGCCGAAGCCAGCTCATCTCCGGTGCTGCTTGTATCTGTGTCCGATGGCTGGTCTGCATTCAGAGAATCACTGCCTGCATCGCTTTCCTCAACAGGACCTCCATTCTGAAGACTCGCAAGTCGTTTCTGTGCCTTTGCCAGATTTTGTTCCTGCTGTTCCTGCTTCAGTTTCGCGATCTTGAGTTCCATCTGCACCAGTGTCATATCAAAAGAAACCAGTTTGTCTCCTTTTTTTACTGTATCGCCTTTTGATACATAAACATCCTGAACGATCATGTCTTTGTCTATGGTAATACTTTGAACTGCACTTGTAGCGATATTTCCCTCCAGGCTGGTATCATCCGTATAATACTGACTCGCCAGGCTGTCCACACTTACAACTGACACTTCACTCTGATGTGATTTTCTGTAATAAACTGCACCACCGGCAGTACCGCCCGCTATCAATGCAGCGATCAGAACTCCTATGATGATTTTTTTCTTCATGAATTCACCTCTTTTTCCCTGAGTTCACCGTCACGGATCGTTACTACACGTTTCGCATGTGCTGCGATTTCCGGATCATGCGTGATCATCAGGACTGTTACCCCCTCATCATTTAACTTCTGAAAAAGCTCCATGACCTGTGCTCCGGACTTACTGTCCAGTGCTCCTGTGGGTTCATCTGCAAGAAGCAGTTTCGGACTGTTTACGATTGCCCTGGCGATCGCCACTCTCTGCATCTGTCCTCCGGAAAGCTGGTTCGGCTTAAAGTCAACTCGATCAGCAAGTCCTACACGATCCAGTGCTTTGAGGGCTCTCTGTCTGCGTTCTTTCTTTGGAACTTTGGCATAGTTAAGCGGAAGTTCCACATTTGCTGCTGCTGACTGCCGCGGAAGAAGATGAAAACTCTGAAAAACAAAACCGATCTTGTTCAGACGGATATCTGACATGTCATTTTCGGAACAGGTTCCAATCTCCTGACCATCCAGAAAAAATTCTCCCTTTGTCGGTTTGTCAAGACATCCTATGATATTCATAAGTGTTGTCTTGCCTGAACCGGACGGTCCCATGATTGCCACATATTCTCCCTCTTCCATGGAAAAGTTGATATCTTTCAGTACCGGAACGCTCATTTTGCCCTGCTGGTAATCCTTATAGATTCCTTTTAATTCCAAGATCATTACTCTGCCTCCGTATCATCCTGTATCGGGACCAGATCTTCGTCCGGGAGATCGCCATCGGTCATATCACCCGTATCGTAATCACTTATCATGGTGTCGTCTGTTCCGTCATACCCGTAGTCAATGCTATCCATATTATCATCTGCCGGAAGTTCATCAGAACTCATATCAGAAACAGGCTCCATATCTACATTATCTGACTCAACAGCTTCTTCTCTGTTTTTGGTCGTTGCCATTCCCTCTTTGAGATTTTCTGCCGGGTAAGCAATATAATCATCCTTCGTAAGTCCGTCTACGATCTCATATTCTCCCAGTTCTTCATCATACTGTCCAAGAATCACGCTGCGCTTCTCAAGTTTCTTGTCCTTACCCATTGCCCAGACATACGGCTGGTCAGTATCTGTATCTGAAATATACACTTCACTCAGCCACAGGCCTGCTTTCTGATCTTCCTGTCCTTCGTCATTTTCTATGTAAACATGCTGTCCAAGCATGAGACCGTCAGAAGAATCAAGATTCACATAAAATGGATAGGTACTTGAAGAAGTCTGGGAATCTCCACTTGCATCCATCATACCGAAGCTGTTGCTGTTACTGTTGGTAGTTGCACTGTCCTTATCAATAGTACCCATGGTCCCATGCCAGATCTGACTGCTGTCCACACGAGACCGGACAATTACCGGTTCTCCTTCTACAATGTTCTGGATATTCAGTTCATTTACAGTTCCTTTGACTCTGTACGAACCAGTACTCAGAATCGTAATAAATGCATTGCTGCTTCCACTTCCTGTATCAGAATAAGAAGACATATCGTCAGCACTGTCATCCAGACTGTCTCCATCATCTGTTGATAATTTAGATGTGTCAATCTTCTGAATTACACCATCAATCGAACTTCTCACCTCAGTATTACCTGTTGCGCTCTGCAGTTTATCAATTTCTGCCTGCTTGCTTTTCTGATTATATTCATTTTTTTTGAGATTCATTTTGTTTGTCTCAATTTCAATTGTATAAGACAGCTGATTGTCCTGAGATGCCTGTTTCTTTTCTTTCTCGAGAGTAGCAATCTGATCATTCAGGCTGGACTCCTCATTCTTGAGACGGTCCAGTTCCAGCTGCGCTTCCTCCAGGCTGTCCTGAATACTGCTGAGATCATATTCAAACAAAAGCTGTCCTTTTTTGACCTGGTCTCCTGTCTTGACCTGGACTTTCTTGACAGATCTTCCACTCTCCAGTTCCACCTCAACCGTTTCCTGCGGTTCTACCGTGCCTGCATATCTGTTGGATACACCTGCAGCATCTCCATTGATCTCACTGATCAGTGTTACATATACAACATCTCCGCTGACTTCCTGCTGTCCAAACACTCCTGTTTTCCAGCAGACTCCCGCTGCGCCTCCTCCTATTATCAGGATCCCCAAAAGGATCAGAATTCTTTTTTTCATAATATGAAGTTTCCTCCTTACAGCCCTTCGCCATCGGACATTCTGACATATTCCTGTCGTTTTTTGTTTCTTAATTTATGTTACATGATTACTGCTACAATTCTGTAACAGCTACTTTTTTATCTTACCTATTATAGCAGATTGTTTCCAAAAAAGAAAGTCTTCCACAAAATCATTAAGATTTTCACATTTTTTTCACGTTTTCTTTCCAAAAACAGAGTAAAATATCCATTTTTTTGACTTTTGAGCTGATTTTTGGTAAAATGTATAAGAATATTTTTTTGAAAGGAAAGATACTTATGAAGATTGCCAAAAATCTGATCTCTCTTTTCGTTTTTATCCTTGCAGTTGTCTGTTTTGGCGGCTGTTCCCACCTCGATAAAACCGATGTAAAAACAGTGATCAGCAACGAACTGAATCTCCTCAAGAATCTGGACTCCGATACTGCCCAGAAATATGTATCCTATAAAGAACTGTTCCCCGACGCAACGACGGAAACTTCTCTTTCCCAGGAAGTAGAAGAAGTTTTTTCTCTCTTCTTTCAGGATTTTGATTATCAAATTCTTGATCTTGACGTCGACGAAGATAAAAAAGAAGCCACAGCAAAGATAAAGCTGACTACCATAGATGCTCAGACCTTAGCTTCCGATTACGCCGAAGCTTCCCTCAAAGCAGCAATCCTCAAGGCAGCCAGTTCTGATTCAGCAGACACCGAAGAAACTACAACTTCCATGGAGGACCGTTATCTGATCCTTGATGATCTGTTGAAGCAGAATCACTATGAAACTATGGAAACGGAATGTACCATCAGGCTCACAGACAAAGGTACTTCCAAACAGGAATGGGAGATCATACGGACCCATTCTCTGGAAAATGATCTTGTCGGCGGTCTTATGACTTATCTGTCCGACAGTGATCTCATGTCTCCAGAAGAAACACTGTCCGTCTATTTAGATACCCTCAAAACCATGGATTCTAAACAAATGGGAAATTATCTTGGTCTGGAAAGTCTTTTGAACACTTCAGATTCTGCCAAGAATTCCATTGCATCAGCTCTTGTCGATCAGGTTCACAAAACTCTTGATTATCAGATCACCAGTTGCAATATTCAAAGTTACAATGCTGTCGTAACTACAGAAATTACAACTTTTGACAGTGCAGCCATACTTTCTGATTATCAGAGCAGCCGGGATACTTATCTCTCCTCTGTTGATGCCGTCATTGATGGTTCTTCCAAAAGATATGAGCATTCTCTGGAACTTCTCCTTAACAGCATTAAGGAAAACACAGATACCGTCACTTCTTCTGTTACTTTTCATCTTACCAACGACGGTGCATCCTGGAAACTCCTGGAAAACAGTGAAGCCATCGGAAATGCTATATTTGGAACGCTCAGCACCACACCTGTCCCAGATGAAAACAGCGAACTTTCAAATGATGAAAGTAACTCCGAACCATCTGACGAAACACTGTCTGATTCTTCCGAATATATCGATGAAGAAGATTTCGATTCCGGCTACGATTTTTCGGATGATGACGCAAATGCTGATAATTATGAAGATGACACTGCATCCGATGACAGTTCCTACGAAGAATAAACTTTCGTCCTTCTCCAGATCAAAAAACTCCTGCCAGACCTTTATATCACAGGCTGGCGGGAGTTTTTGTATATAATTAATTATTCAGCTTCTTCCGGAGCTGTCTCAAGTCCAAGTTCTTCAAGCTGCTGCTCGCTTACTCTGCTCGGCGATTCTGTCATCAGGCAGGAAGCATCTTTTACCTTCGGGAAAGCGATGACGTCACGGATGCTGTCAACTTTTGCCATCAGCATTACGAGACGGTCAAGTCCGTAAGCCAGTCCAGCGTGAGGCGGAACTCCGTATTTGAATGCATTCAGGAGGAATCCGAACTGTTCATAAGCAGCTTCTTTGGTGAAGCCAAGCATCTCAAACATCTTCTCCTGGATATCATTCTGGTGGATTCGAACACTACCACCACCGATCTCGTTACCATTCAGTACGATATCGTATGCTTTTGCACGGATCTTTCCAAGATCTCCGCTCTCGATCAGCGGGATATCTTCATCCATCAGCATGGTGAATGGATGGTGCATTGCTGTGTAACGGTTTTCTTCTTCGTTCCACTCAAGAAGCGGGAACTCTGTTACCCATACGAAACGATATTCATTCTTATCAAGAAGATCCATCTGTTTTGCAAGTTCTACACGGAGAGCTCCGAGAACATCGTATACAACTTTGTTCTTGTCTGCTGCAAAGAGAAGCAGGTCCCCCGGCTTACCTTCCATAGCCTGAACAAGTGCATCCATCTCTTCTTCTGTCATAAATTTGGCGAAAGAAGATTTGCGGGTGCCGTCTTCTGCGATCGCGATGTAAGCAAGACCTTTTGCACCATAAGTCTTTGCAAACTCAACGAGTTTGTCGATCTTCTTACGCGGCATGCTGCCCTGGCCTTCTGCGTTGATACCACGAACACTTCCGCCTGCCTCAAGAGCACCCTTGAATACTACAAATCCGCAATCCTTAACTACTTCGCTTACGTCATGCAGTTCCATTCCAAAACGCATATCCGGCTTGTCAGAACCGAAACGGTCCATAGCTTCCTGCCAGGTGATTCTCTGGATCGGAAGTTTAACATCTACATTAAGAACTTCTTTGAACAGGTATGCAAGGAATCTCTCATTTACGTCGATGACATCATCAACATCTACGAAAGAAAGCTCCATATCGATCTGCGTAAATTCCGGCTGACGGTCCGCACGAAGGTCCTCATCACGGAAGCAGCGTGCGATCTGGATATAACGGTCATATCCAGAGCACATCAGAAGCTGTTTGTAAAGCTGCGGAGACTGTGGAAGTCCGTAGAAAGAACCTGGATGGATTCTGGACGGAACAAGGTAATCTCTTGCACCTTCCGGTGTACTCTTACCAAGCATTGGTGTCTCAACTTCAAGGAATCCTTCGTCTGTGAAGAATTTACGGGTGAGCATCATAACTTTGCTCTTCATCATCAGATTTCTCTGAAGGTCCGGTCTTCTCAGGTCAAGGTAACGGTATTTCAGACGGATCTCGTCTTTTGTCTTGCTGTTTTCCTCGATCGGGAAAGGCGGAACATCGGACTCTGCCAGGATTCTTAAGGATTCTGCACGAAGTTCGAGTGCACCTGTAGCAAGGTTTTCATTTACAGCGCCGCCACGGTTCTCAACAGTACCTGTAACTGCGATCACAAACTCACTTCTCAGTTTGCCGGCTTTTTCGAATCCCTCTTCATCAATGCCGCCATTTTCAAAAATAACCTGCATGATTCCGGAACGGTCACGAAGATCAACAAAGACAAGTCCACCTTTGTTGCGGGCCTTCTGAACCCATCCCATCAGAGTTACTTTGCTGCCGACCATATCGTTTGTTACTTCTGCACATCGGCATGTCCTGTGCAGACCTTTCATACTTTCAGCCATGATTTTTCTCCTTTTGAAGCATTTATATTATTTATTAAAGAATTCTACAAATTCTGTATATCCTTCTGCGGTCATCTGTTCCTTCTGGAATTTCTTGTTTTTCTTCATGATAGAAATATTGACCTGAACGCCGTTCTTACGCTCTTCTTCTGCCTGTTTCAGAATTGGAAGAAGTTTGTCTGCCGGCATGTTTTTCTCGATCAGATATGCTTTCTTGGCTGCGCTTGTCGGGATCTCATATCCTCTCTCCAGAAGCAGCATAACGATTCTCTCAAATCCGATGGAAAATCCACATGCAGATGTATTCTGACCTGTAAATTTACCGATCATCTCATCATAACGTCCGCCGCCGCCGACAGAGCCGCCAAATTCATCCATTGCGATCTCAAAGATTGGACCTGTGTAGTAAGACATTCCACGAACCAGAGTCGGATCGAAGGAGATCTTGAAATCTGCGTTCTTTACAGAATCTACTGCTGTGATGATAGTTTCCAGATCTTCTGCAACCTTCGGATCAAGGACATCTCTCAGTTTCTCCTTGCAGTAGCGTACGCCCTCAATGTCAGAAGTAATTTCTTTGAACATACCAAGGTATGTATCAATGCTTTCTTTGCTGAAGCCTTCTTTTTCGAGTTCTTCTGCTACGCCTTCAAGACCGATCTTGTCCATCTTGTCAAGAATGATAAATACAGTATCAAAGCTTTCTTCCGGGAAGCCGCTGTACTGTGCCATAGCCTTGAGGATCTTTCTGTCGTTGATACGGATCGTGAAGTTATGGAAATCCAGTTTGCCAAGCAGTGTGGTAGTCGCCATGACCAGCTCGATCTCTGCAAGGTATGTGGACTCACCAAGAATATCGATGTCACACTGCATGAACTGACGGAAACGGCCTCTCTGCGGACGGTCTGCTCTCCATACATTTCCCATCTGCAGTGCCTTGAATGGTGCCGGAAGCTGGCTGGCATTGTTGGAATAATATCTGGAAAGCGGTACAGTCAGGTCATAACGAAGTCCGGAGTCTACCAGATCTGCCTCACACTCTGCTGTATCAAGTTTCAGTTTTTCTCCACGTTTGAGGATCTTGAAGATCAGTTTCTCATTTTCCCCACCCTGTTTGCTGCTGAGATTCTCGATGTGCTCCACGCACGGAGTCTCAATTGCTGTAAATCCGAATTTGCCGTAAGTTTCACGGATCATGTTCATCACATAATTACGGATCTCCATTTCCTTTGGTAAAATATCTTTCATACCGGTTACCGGTTTTTTCTTTAATGCCATGCTGTCCTCCTGTTATTTGTTATCATGTACCACTCTCTGAAATGCAAGAAAAACTTCCATATCAAAGTTTTTGATCTCATCGATCATCAGCTCTATCACACTGCTTACATCAAATGCCTTGCGGTAAGGTCTGTCTGAGATCAGTGCTGCATATACATCACAGACTCTCAGGATCCTGGCGCCCAGGGGAATACTGTCACCGGACAGATTGGATGGATATCCACTTCCGTCATAATTCTCATGGTGATAAAGGATACTCTGAAGAACTGTTTCCGAATAATCCTGATCTTTCAGTTCTTCATAACCAAGTGTCGAATGCATCCTGACATATTTCAGTTCCTCGATCAGAAGCGGATCGTTTTCCTGTCCGTTAATGTATCCTGTAAGTTTCAGTTTGCCAATATCATGAAGTATTCCTGCAATGGCAAGCTGATAACAGAACTCCTCATCCTGCCCCAGCTCCTTCGCTACCGCATACGCAAGATTACTGACCGCAATTCCGTGATTCAGTTCGGCAGACAGATCAAATTCCAGAAGCCTGTCCGGGGACTTTATCTCTTCTTCTTGTGTCATTTCCAACGTATATACCTCCTGCCTAGAGCCATTTCTGTATTCCTGCACGTTTTCTTTCTATCATTTCATCGATACGGGAAATATAATTAGTTACGTCTTTGACATTCTCTGCACGCTCGATGCGTCTGCCATGGTCAAAGACCAGTTTGGATGAGCCGCCTGCGCCAAGGGCAATGATCGGCTGTTTTTCTTCCATAATTAGTATATTGTAAATCCCGGCTTTGTCAACCTTTGCATAGCCTACATTTTCAAAATTACCCTTCATATTCTTCTGTCTGTACAGATAATAAGGTCCCATTTCCATTTCATAGGCTGTTTTCATGGTCATATCCATGATCTCCTGGTTGTTCTCAAACGTCATTTCCTGATATTTGTCTTTGAACATATTCAGGCGCGCTGCTCTCTTTACCGCCAGGGAATGTACCGTCAGGCTGTCAGGTGCAAGCCGTCTGACTTCCTCTAATGTATGCTCCACCATCGCTTTGTCCTCACCTGGAAGTCCCACGATCAAGTCCATATTGATATTATCAAAGCCACACTCTCTTGCAAGTTTAAACGCCTGCTCTGTTTCCTGTACCGTATGTCTGCGTCCGATGATATCCAGTGTCTCCTGGTTCATGGTCTGTGGATTTACAGAAATCCTCGTGACAGGGTAATTTCGGATCATCATCAGTTTTTCTCTGGTGATACTGTCCGGTCTTCCTGCCTCGATCGTAAATTCCACAAGGTGCTCGCAGTCAAAATGTTCCATAAGGGAATCAAACAGGACTTTCAGCTGTTCTGGTTCCAGAGTAGTCGGTGTTCCGCCTCCGATGTAGACAGTGTCCAGTTTTTTACCCTTTTGTCTCATAATCTCAGAGACAGCTTTGATTTCTTTGCACAAAGCCTCAAGATACAGATCTACCCTGTCCTTCCACTGTTTCAGCGGATAAGAGCTAAAAGAACAGTAAAGGCAGATACTCGGGCAGAACGGGATTCCGACATAAAGACTGTAACCATTCTCATAATCAATGTCCTTCAGGATTTCCCGCTCTCTGTTTGCGATCGTGATCGCCAGTGCAGTTTTCTGGGGGCTGACCATGTAGCGGTCTCTCATTTCCTGCGCTGCTTCTGTGTTTTTCATTCCGGACTCAATAAGTCCCATTGCCAGCTTCGCCGGACGGATCCCGGTCAGGTTTCCCCATGGAAGGGTTTTGCCCGTCAGGCTGACCAATAACCTGTACAGTGCCAGTTTCACGATGTCCTTGCGTTCTTTACGGATTGCATGTGCCTGTTCTTTCGCATCAGCATCTTCTGACGCCGAACAAGAAACAAGGGCATCCGAAGACTGCCCTTCTACAAATTCTGCACTTGTCACACCTTTGTTCTCATGATCCTCATAGCGGATCATGCAGGACTCATCCTGCTTTTCGATCCGGAAATAAAGATCACAGCCTTCCTTTCTCTCATCATAGGAAGAAGTGATTTCACTTCCTGGATAAAAAGCACGGATCAGTTCATAAATATCATGTTCAAATTCTTTATCAAGAAAAAGTATATCAATCTTATACAAATGGATTGTACCTCTTTTCATAACCGATTGTTGTCGATGCATCATGCCCCGGATATACCTCTGTCTCATCCGGCAGTGCATCCAGAAGACGATGAAGGCTTCTGACGATTGCTGCTGTGCTGCCCTCCGGAAAATCCGTTCTTCCTACTGATCCCTGAAATACGGTGTCGCCACTGAAAAGCACACCCTCATCCTTGAGATAATAACAGCAGCTTCCAACAGTATGTCCCGGTGTCTCGATCATCTGTACTGAAAATCCGGCCAGTTCTACGGTCTGAAGATCCTTAAGATAAACATCCGCATCCAGTGTACAGCTTCCATGACCAAACACTGACAGATTCACCTTCGGATTCAGAAGTGTTGTCTCTTCTTTTTCACTTGCATAGATTGGAATATTGTATTTCTTTCTTACCTCATCTGCTGCCATGATATGATCAAAATGACCATGCGTCAGAAGGATTCCGACAGGCTTGCCCTGCATCTCGGAAACTTTGCGCTCGATCGTATCCGCCGCATCTCCCGGATCCACGATCAGCAGTTCACCATTTTCTTTATTTTTGAGGAAGTAGCAGTTTGTGTATACACTTCCGACAATGCATTTTTGTAATTCCAGTTTTTTCATGCACTCTTTCTCCTATATATCGTTCATCAGCCTGGAGTTCCACGTTCTACATCAAGTACGCTCTCGATCTGACGGAGTTTCTCAATGAGAGACGCCAGTTCTTCCTTGCTTCCGATCTCAAAGCTGATGGAAATTGTGGCTTTCTCCTGCTTGTTGGTACGGCTGTTGATCGTTCGCATATCAATCTTACGTTCTGTGAACACTTTAGAAAGGTCTACCAGAAGACCTGTACGGTTATTGGCAAATACCTGAATATCTGCCATATATTTCTCAGAGCTTTTGTTCTCTGTTGGCTGCCATTCTGCCTCGATCAGACGGGAACGGTCTGTCTCTGACATGTTCAGAACGTTTACACAGTCCGTCCTGTGGATCGTGATTCCACGGCCTCTTGTGACAAAACCTACGATCTCATCTCCCGGAATCGGACTGCAGCACTTGGAAAAACGGACTGCAACATCATGGATACCCTTTACTACGATTCCGCCCTTGTTCTTGGTTATATGAAGCTTCTCCTGCTGTTCACCGGCCGCCTCAAGGACCTGCTCATCAGTAAGATGCTTCTGATTTTCCTTCTCATAAGCTTCCAGTAGTTTATTGAAGACCTGGCCTTCCTTAAGTCCGCCATGTCCGATTGCTGCCAGCACAGAATCCCAGTCACGGAAACCATACTTGCGCATAACAGATTCCAGAAACTGTGATTTGGTATAATTACTGATCTTATATCCCTTGGACTTCGCATACTGTGTCAGCATTTCCTTGCCCTTGAGGATATTGTCTTCTTTAAGTTCTTTCTTGAACCACTGATTGATCTTGTTCTTTGCCTGTGTACTCTTGACGATCTTGAGCCAGTCACGGCTCGGTCCCTGGGAATTCATCGAAGTGATGATCTCAATACGGTCACCATTCTTGATCTGATACTCGATCGGGACAAGCTTGCCGTTTACTCTCGCACCTACCATACGGTTTCCTACCGCACTGTGTACACTGTACGCAAAATCGATCGGTGTGGAACCATTCGGCAGAGTCTTGACATCTCCCTGCGGAGTAAAGCAGTAAACACTGTCCGCAAAAAGGTCCAGGTCATTCTTGAGAAGGCTCATGAACTCCCTGTTATCGGACATGTCCTTCTGCCATTCAAGGATCTGACGGAGCCAGTTCAGCTTCTCCTCCTCGCGCTTATCTACCGGCAGTTTGCCATCGGAAGATTCCTTATATTTCCAGTGTGCAGCGATACCATATTCTGCTGTCTTGTGCATTTCGAAAGTACGGATCTGGATCTCAAATGGCTGTCCATTTGGTCCGATCAGTGTGGTATGCAGGGACTGGTACATATTTGGCTTCGGCATGGCAATGTAATCCTTGAATCTGCCCGGGATCGGTTTGTACATCTCATGGATGACGCCAAGGGCTGCATAACAGTCCTTGACTGTATCTACCAGAATACGGACTGCAAACAGATCATAAATCTGATCGATCGTCTTGTCCTGATTGACCATCTTCTTGTAAATACTGAAGAAATGCTTGATTCTTCCATCCACCTGTGCCTTGATTCCGGCATCGTCCATATGCTGCTTGACCTGGCTTACGATATTATTGACAAATTTCTGGCGTTCACTCTTACGAAGAGCGACCTTGTCCACAAGATCATAATATACATCCGGTTTGAGATATTTCAGTGACAGGTCATCCAGCTCCACCTTGATCTTGGAAATACCAAGACGCATGGCGATCGGTGCATAGATGTCCATGGTCTCTCTTGCCTTTTCCTGCTGTTTCTCCGGTCTCATATACTGCAGGGTACGCATATTATGAAGTCGGTCAGCAAGTTTGATCAGGATTACACGGATATCCTTTGCCATGGCAAGAAACATCTTACGAAGGTTCTCTGCCTGCTGTTCTACCTTGTCTGAGGAATAGCTCAACTGTCCCAGTTTTGTTACACCATCTACAAGAAGCGCAACCTCTGCGCCAAATTCCTTCTCCAGTTCCTCGCAGGTCATCCAGGTATCTTCTACAGAATCATGAAGAAGACCTGCAACAATTGTTTCCTTGTCCAGTTCGAGATCGGCAAGGATGATCGCAACGCACAGCGGATGAATGATATACGGCTCTCCTGACTTTCGCTTCTGATCCTTATGTGCCTCTCTTGCAACTTCGTATGCCTTCTCTATCATAGAAATATCCGTAGAAGGATGATATTTCTTTACGCTGGAGATCAGCTCATCGTATAAGACTTCCGGGCTTGTAAAATCATTCATGGATTTTACTGCCGCATCTGCCCGTTTTACAGATTCCAGTTTTTCTTTTTCTACCTGATCCGGATTCTTCTCAGGCTGTGCATTTTGTTTCTTCTCTGCCATTCTCTCCCACCTGCCTGCCATCGTTTAGATTTTGTATCTGTGCTTCTTATCGGGTTACTTCTACATTATTTGCCATCGTATTTGATGACAGAAGCTACATCATAGCCTGCAAGTTTTTCTCTGCCTTTCAGTCCGGCAAGTTCCATAAGGAAAACAACCTTGACTACTTCACCGCCAAGTTCCTCTACCAGTTTGATCGCAGCTTCGATAGTACCGCCCGTTGCGATCAGGTCATCTACGATTGCAACCTTCTGTCCTGGTTTGATGGAATCCTTATGCATCTCGATCGTGGCACTGCCATATTCCAGATCATAGCTCTGTGAGACAGTTTCGCACGGAAGTTTGCCCTTCTTACGGATCGGTACAAATGGTTTGTGAAGATTGTATGCAATCGGCACGCCAAAGATAAATCCTCTGGATTCTGTTCCTGCGATCACATCTACCTCTGTATCCTTAAGACAGGCCTGCATGGAATCAATTGCAAGCTGTAAACCATCCGCATCCTGAAGAACACTTGTTATATCACGAAAAATAATGCCCGGTTCCGGAAAATCCGGAATGCTTCTTACATAATCCTCTACTCTTTTCATATATGCGTACCTCCGACTTTTTGTATAAATCTAGGTAATCAGTATATCACTTTTTTTTGATGGAATCAATGTCTAACCCGACAAGAGTCGTGAAAATACAGGGATTTTCGACTTTTAACAGTAGTTGCGAATGACAACCTGCAGGGTTTCACGTCCCTGATATACATTGATCTCCGGGTAATATGTCACGGAAATCTCCTCCTGCTGCCGTACAAAATCCGCAAATTTCTCCGCTTCTCCGAAGTACACCGCATCCATCTGCATGCCGGTCTGATCCTCCAGTTTCATCTTTGCCACATTCTGATTCTTCCCAAAAATCCTTAAGTTTAAAACCCGTAACCCCTTTTGTGCAAAAATCGGCTTGGTGTTTCCTTTGCCAAACGGCTCCAGAATTTTTAACTGCTCTGTAAGTTCCCTGGAAAGATAAGAAACCGGCATTGGTACATCGATCACGATCTTTGGACGGAGTTCTTCTTCTGTCAGAGTACAGTTTGCATTCAGCTGTTTTCGGAACAGTTCAACATTTTTTTCTTCGATAGAAAGTCCTGCTGCCATCGGATGTCCGCCAAACTGGATCAGAAGATCTCCGCATTTGACCATTTCTTCGTACATTGAATACGCTTCTATGGAACGGCCGCTTCCCTTGACAGAGTTTTCACCCTTTGTGAGAACAAAGACCGGTTTATGATACTTTTCACGGATCCTGCCCGCAATGATACCTGCAAGACTTTCGTGACAGTCCGGAAGATAGACCACCAGCACACGATCCTCATTTAAGCCCGTCTCTTCGATCAGGCGGATGGCTTCTTCTTTTCCTTTTTCTGTCATTGCCTTTCTGCTCTGGTTCAGGGCAAGAAGATCTCCCGCCAGCTCTGCTGCCTTTTCTTCGTTTGTTTCGCAGAGAAGTTCCAGTGACCTCGCAGCCGTGTCAAGACGTCCGCTGGCATTGATGCATGGTCCAAGCACAAAACCTACATGATATGCCGTGATCTCCGCACCATCCAGATTATTCGCACGGATCAGTGCCCGAAGTCCCGGTGTATGTGTCGCCGAAAGCTGTCTCAGACCTTCTTTTACGATGATCCTGTTTTCTCCCTGCAGATCCATGACATCGCCAACGGTCGCAACAGCTGCCAGTTCTGTAAAATCCAGAACTTCACTTTGTGAGATTCCATTTTTTTCATATAATGCCCAGATCAGTTTCCATGCAACGACTGCCCCGCAGAGGTTTTTGTTCGGATACGCACAGTCTGCCTGTTTCGGATTGATCACCGCATCTGCCGGCGGTATGATCCATTCTTTTCCATTTTCTGTCTCTTGGAATGGAATGTCATGGTGGTCAGTGATAACTACCGTCAGGCCACGTTCCTTTGCATCCGCGATCTCTGCCGAAGCTGCAATTCCATTATCACAGGTGACGATCGTATCAATCCCATCCTCCACTGCTTTCTGGATAAGCTGTTCATGGATTCCATATCCATCTTTGATCCTGTCCGGAATATAGGTGTCCGCATCCGCCCCCAGTCTCTGGAATCCTTTGAGCAGAATGCAGGTCGAGGTAACGCCGTCTATATCATAATCCCCGATAATCCTGATTTTTCTGTGTTCTTTTATTTTTTCCTGAAGGATCTCCACTGCTTTGTCCATGTCTTTCAAAAGCCACGGTGATGGAAGTTCCTTTAATGTCCCATAAAGATAGGAACGGATATTTTCTGTTCCTTCTACATCCCTGTTCCTGATCAGTCTTGCGATCACCGGATCGATCCCGAATTCCTGGCTGATCTTCTGAAAATCTGCACGTTTCGCGCAGACTACCCATTTTTCCATAGTTCTTTCTCCCTGTGTCTTCTTCCATAAAATACATATTCCCGGAACAGATATCCTGCCCGGGAATATGGTTTATTTATTGATTATTCTGTTTTGTTTTCGTTATCTGCCGCTTCTTTTGCCGCTGCTTCCTGAGCTGCGAGACGTTCTGCAACTCTCTTGCGGTTTTTCTTCTTCGGCTGATTCTTATCCTTCTTGGAAGGCTGATTGTTCTGTGCTGTATTGGTCGGCTGTTTTGCAGAAGATTTGCTGGAACCTGCTGTCTTGCCAGCCAGCGCTGCCTGTGCCACGGCTTTGCCCTGGCGGCGCTTCATTACCAGCCACAGTGCACCTGTAATGCATACAGAAGAATATGCACCGCAGATCACACCTGCCATCAGAGGAGCTGCAAACTCACGGATGGAGGATACTCCAAGGATGTACAGTACTGCAACCATTACGAAGGTTGTAAAGGAAGTATAAATACTTCTTGTCAGTGTCTGTGTGATACTATCGTTTACGATCTGCTCCAGATTATCCGGATTCTTTCTTCCATGCATGTTCTCACGGATTCGGTCAAAGATGACGATCGTTGCGTTAATAGAATAACCAACGATTGTCAGCATGCAGGCAATAAAGGTATTACCTACAGAAATTCTGGAGATCGCATAGAATGCAAGAACAACCAGAACGTCATGGAGAAGTGCAAGGACCGCACTGCTCGCAAAACGGATATCCTTGAAACGGAACCAGATGTATACCAGCATGCAGAGTGTTGCAACAAGAACTGCAACGATCGCATCTCTTCTCATCTCAGAACTTACAGTAGCAGAAATACTTTCTGTTGTGATCAGGCTGTCATCTACATCGAAGTTCTCAACCAGAGCCTGATCCAGTTTCTCACGTTCTTCCTGTGACAGAGTACGTGTCTTGATCACTACCTGATTTGTTCCAGATACCTTGGTCGGCTGTACATTCTTGTCTCCTGTAACCTCTTCTACAACTGGTGTAACTTCAGAATCGATCTGCTTGATATCCATATCTTCGTTGAATGTTACTGTTGTAGCTGTACCACCGGAGAAGTCAAGTGCATAGTTTAATGCTGTTCCGCCAGTCTGATGATGAACCACCATTGCAACCGGACCGCTCAGGATCAGGATAATGGAAATAATGAAAAATACTTTACGCTTTCCAACAAAATCAACAAATTTACGCTGTTTTGCACTTCCGTAGAATTTCGGATCACGGACACCTACTGCATACAGTGCATTTACGATCAGTCTTGACACAACCAGTGCGGTAAACATAGAAACTACGATACCAATAGCCAGTGTGTATGCAAATCCCTTAACCGTACCGGAACCTAACCACATCAGGACCAGTGACGCGATCAGAGTTGTAACATTACCATCAAGGATTGCGCTGAACGCTTTGGCAAAACCTGCTTTGATGGAAGTTCTCACGGAGCTTCCTGCTGCGATCTCCTCCTGGATACGTGCGTAAATGATAACGTTGGCATCCACCGCCATACCGATACCAAGGATGATACCCGCGATACCTGGAAGAGTAAGTGTAATATCAAATGCATTCAGTGTGATCAGCACGATCGCTGTATACAGAACCAGTGCTACACCTGCAACCACACCAGGAACACGATACATCAGGATCATAAAGATGATGACGATCACAAGTCCGATCAAACCTGCCATAACGCTGGTGGAAATTGCTTCCTCACCAAGCTGTGCTGCTACTACGCTGGAACGGAGTTCTTCAAGTTCGATACTCAGAGAACCGATGCGGATATAGGAAGCAAGATTCTGTGCTTCTTCTACACCTGACATACCGGTGATCTGTGCCTGTCCTCCGGTGATTGCTTCATTTACCTTCGGAGCACTTAAGATCTGGTTATCATAAACGATTGCAATCTGTTTTCCGACATTTGCCTCTGTTGCTTCTGCAAATTTCGTCTTACCTTCATCTGTAAGAGTCAGGCTGACAGCATATTCTCTGGAACTGTTTTTGTCAGACTGGAAAGCGCCTCCCTGGGCATCCTTCACATCTGTACCTTCCAGTACTACTGATCCTGCTTCGCGGATCTCATCCAGACTTCTTGCAAGCGCATAACCGCTTCCTGTGCTTGAGAAGTTTGCATTACCGTCATCGTCTGTCTGTGTGATAAAACACAGAGAACCAGGTTTACCAAGATCATTGAGGATCTGGTCTGCATCTGTTACTCCTGGGATTTCTACTGCGATACGGTCGCTTCCTTCTTTGTACACCTGTGCTTCTGTACTGTACTGTTCTACACGCTTCTGGAGCTTGTATACAGTATCTGACATGTCTTCAGCACTTGGGTTGCTGTCTTTTGCCTGATAGGTAATGCTGACACCACCTGACAGGTCCAGACCGGTCTTGATGTTCTTTGCTGCACCGGTTCCTGTTGGTCCGAGGCCAATCCCAGCCGTGTAACACAGAAAGACTGTGATAATGGCGGTCAGGAGCAGCGCAACGATTGCTCTGTTTTTCTTCATCGTTCTTTCCTTTCCTGAATTATTTTATTCCGCTAATGCGGCCTTTATCATGATCGCGCACTCCACTCTCTTACGCTGAAGTTCGCATCCGATATCATAATTGCCATTAATATCTTTCTGGAAATGATAAGCATTGGCAGCACATCCGCCACTGCAGTAAAATCTTGCAAAGCAGTCCTTGCAGGATTCCTTTGTATATACATTACATTTGCTGAAATCGCAGCGGATCTCCGGTCTTGTGATTCCCTCGTCCACATTTCCCATAAGGAACTGTTCCTCACCAACAAACTGATGACATGGATAAAAATCACCCCACGGAGTTACCGCCAGATATTCGGTTCCTGAACCACATCCGGACAGACGCTTGTACACACAAGGACCACCGGTAAGGTCGATCATAAAGTGGAAGAAATTGAAGCCCTTGCCGGCCTTTTCCCTGGCGATCATTTCCTTTGCCAGTTTATCATATTCTTCCTTGATCTGCGGGATATCTTCTTCTCTGATCGCATAATCCTCTGTGTCAGCCGCAACTACAGGCTCTACAGAGATCTGCTTGAATCCGAGATCTGCCAGATGCAGAACGTCATTGGAGAAATCAAGATTATGATGAGTAAAAGTACCTCTTACATAATACTTGTCCTGATTTCTGGATTCTGCGAATTTCTGGAATTTCGGAATGACCAGGTCATAGCTTCCGGCTCCCTTGCGGAACGGACGCATGAAGTCATGGACTTCCTTACGGCCATCTACGCTGAGAACAACATTTCCCATCTCACGGTTACAGAACTCCATCACTTCGTCGTTGAGAAGGACACCATTCGTGGTAAGTGTGAAACGGAACTTCTTATTATGAAGTTTCTCCTGTTCTCTTCCGTAGGCAACCAGGTCCTTGACCACCTGCCAGTTCATCAGCGGCTCACCGCCAAAGAAATCAACTTCCAGGTTTCTTCTTGAACCGGAATTTGCGATCAGGAAATCCAGTGCTTTCTTTCCAACCTCGAAGGACATCAGCGCACGTCTTCCGTGATATTCTCCTTCTTCGGCAAAACAATATCGACAGGCCAGATTACAGTCATGGGCAATGTGCAGGCACAGAGCCTTAACTACGGTCTGTCGATTCTTGGTAAATTCTTCTATTACATTCTCATATGCATCTCTGGTAAAGAGCATTCCCTGCTCCTTAAGTTTCTCGCACTCGGAAACAGAAGTACGGATATCTTCTTCCGGGAAACGATCCTTTAATTTGGAAACAATTTCCTCTGCGTTCAATCCTTCTTCCATATATGGAAGCACTTCGTATGTAACCAGGTCTACCAGATGGATGCATCCACTGTTTATGTCCAGAACAATATTGTATCCATTGTTCTGATATCTGTGAATCAGACTCATCTCTCTGAAAATCCTTTCATTATAAAAACTTTTTAATCATAAGAATAAGCAGCGGATTTCACTCCGCTGCTTAACTGATTGCTTTGAACTTGCTTTATTTGTTCTCGCAGCTCTGATTTCCTACAGTACAGGAAGTTTTGCAAGCAGACTGGCAAGATGTCTGACATTCACCACATCCACCTTTTTTCACTGTGTTCTGCAGATTCTTTGTATTTAATGTTTTGATATGTTCCATATTATCATACCTCCTTATGTATAGTTATCTGGGCATAGTATAGCATAAATCCTGCTCAATTAAAAGCATTTTTTTCTTAAGATAGCATGCCTCCAAGAGTACCTCCTCCAAGGCACATACAAAGCGTTGTTATCATATGTCCCGGGCTCATATCCCAGCTTCCGCTCACGATAAAAGAAACAGTTCCCAAAAGTATGAAATAAGAGAGACCTACCAGGGCGCCCCAGCGGTATTTCTCTCTCCTGGTGATCTTTCCCGCCAGAAATCCACCAGCCATGCAGGAGATCACATAAATCACGATAATCCCAACCGTGACCGGACCTGTCCCGATATCCATCTGGAATACAAGAAATGCAAGAAGCAAAAGACATATTCCTGTCAGCGCATACGCCAGAAACAAAGATCTGAGTACTGCTTTTATTTTCATGCAGGCAACCCTCCCATATAGATTATATGAAAGGATCACCTGTATATTCCCTCGGATTTATTTATTATTTTTTTCTTTTTCTCAGATAAACGATCACACCAACGATAGCTGCTGCTGCAATTGCAAGGATCACAAATGGAAGAATGCTGGTCGTATCTCCTGTATGTACCGCTTTAACAGAACTACTGTTATCTTCCTCACTGTTCTCATCTTCGTCAGAAGAATCTGAAGAAGTCTGTGCAGTACTGTCCTCCGGTGCAGATGTAACTTCTGTATTCGTGGTATCTGCTGCTGAACTGTCTGTAGTCGTAGTTGTATCTGCTGTATCAGCGGCTGCTGAATCATTTGTATCATCTGCTACTGGTGTGAGATCCGCTGAACCGGCAGCATCCGGAGTTTCTGTCACTACTGCTGTGTCGTAGCCATCTTCCTCAATTTCCTCACCAACCAGTGTCTTACTTCCTGCAATTCCAAACGGACTGAAAGAATGTGTGCTGAAAATCATGGTACTTCCATCTACACTCGGCACAATTGTTTCCATTGCTCCGCTGTCCAGAAGATGTTCGATCGTATAGCTGTAGCCGGCTTTAACCGGAACTGTCACACTGACGTATTCTCCATCCGGAACCTCATATTCTGTATCATTCTTGAGATCCCACAGTTCAAACTCGTAGGACTGGAAGACATTTGCCTCAGATTCATTGGTAAATTCATAATCATCTCCACTGGCAACACGGAACTGAACATAGTACGGCAGGTCGATTCCTGATACGGTAATTCCATTTGCACTGTGATTTTCTTCAGCAAGTGCTGCCTTCTGAGCATCAGTCAGATCTTCCTCAAAATCTGTAGAACGGTTATCCTCTTTGATATCCTTGTCTGCACCATCAAAGATATTGTCCTTGTCAGCTTCCGGAGTCACTGTTGCCTCTGGTGTCTCGGTTGTTTCCGGTGTTTCTGTTACTTCTGGTGTCTCAGTTACCTCCGGTGTTTCAGATGGAGTGACCTTCGCATCTTCTTCGGCAGTATCTTCTGTTTTGTTGTTTTCTTCGGATTTCTGCTCTTCCTTTGTATCTGTTTTGGTTGTTTCTGACTCACCATCAGCTTCTTCTGACGGCTCCTCAGTGATTTCTGCTTCTTTCTCAGAGCTTTCTTCTTCAGCCGGAGCTGCTGTTACTTCTGGTGCTGCTTTCTGGTCATCCTCTGCTGAATCTTCCTTCTGCCCCTCATTTGCGTCGGAAGAATCCTGGTTTTCGTCATAATTATCCTGATTTTCGTCATTTTCTGTTTCGGAATCGTTATAATTTTCGTCATAATTCTCCGAAGAATCTTCATTCCACTCATCAGATTCCTCTGAATTTGATTCCATTCCACTTACAACCACTGTCACAGTGCTGTAAATTGCGTCAGATTCTCCATCCCATCCGGAAATTTTTGACAACACAGAAGAATCGTATGGTTTGAATACGACATCATACGACTGCACCCTTTCAGACGGCACGCTGGATGAATCTACCCAGGAAAGTGTTCCATACTCACTGTCCGGAAGTGAAATATCAGAAAGCGGCATTGGCTGTTCTACGGTCACGTTATCCGGGATCAGACTGCTTAACTGCACAGATGTGCTCTCAGCATAAGCCGGTGAAACTGAAACCTGTCCTGCCATAAGAGTTGCTGCAAGAGCTGCAATTGCAAAAAGATGCATATTTTTATTATTATTTTTCATAATTATTCTACCTCAATCTATTCTAAACATTATATAAATGATCAACAATTTATCCTGACCAGATGTGCTTATGTTATAATTCATTTCATTGCCCGTCCATAAAATCCGCTCAGTTATATTCTATCTATCAGTAAATTTAATTCAAATATTCTGACATTACTTTTTTCAAGATATGCCAAACTTCAATATACCAAACTTTTACCTTTTTGTAAATATTTCGTAACATAATATTTTCTTTTACGACACACGTATTATATCACAGTTCTGCTTTTTTCGACACCCCTAAATTATTTTTAGAATTTACAAATTATGGGATTTATTTTTGCATCATTATCTGAAATTGGCTGACAATTCGTTTTATCTCTGCCAGCACTTCATCAATTCCATGCTGAGTCAGTTTCCAGTTTTCTTTTGTAATTTCATCCACAGAGCAAGGGCATACCAGAAATTCTGTTTCCGGATACGCCCTCTGATAATACATAAATGCTCTTCTGGCATGATAATTCTTGCAGCACAAAATTGCTTTTTTCACTTTTAATCCGGCCTGATCTGTCACTTTTCTCGAAAAAAGTGCATTCTGCCATGTAAAAGTTGCCTCGTCTTCCCTTAAAACGGCATTCTCCGGCACGCCGTTTTTCATCAGTACATCCTTCAGGAATTCCCATTCCGTCTGGTAGGCTCCATTATATTTCTCTGCCTCTCCTGTCACTCCGGAAAACTTTCCTGCAGAAATACTGTATCTTCCACTTGGAAGAACCATCGGCGCCAGCCCCAGTCGATAAAGCTCTGCCGCTTTTTCTGCCATATAAGGGTAACTGTTTCCCGGAACAAAAATAATATCCGCCGATTCCGGCTGATTCTCCATAAAAACAAAGTTTCCTACTTCCTCCAAAAATTTCTCGTACATAAATTTCTCCTGTCTGTGTTTTATTTTGTAACGATTATCGTACTGTATCCCGCGTCCCGGAGTCTCTGTTCCATCTGGATCGCATTGCCGATCTGCTGAAAAGCTCCTACCTGAACCTTATACAGATCACCTTCATAGAGCAAAAATGCAGGAAATCCCTGATCTGTCAGCTGATACAGCATCCTGTCTGCATTTTCGCGACGCCGGAAAACTCCTGTCTGAACCCGATAATACAATGGCTGTTCTATCGTCTCATCATTCAGGGTTCCAAGAATAGATGTCGCGATCGCCTCTGCAATTTCCTTCTGTTTCTCGTCATACAGCTTATTGTCCTCATCTGAATTCAGAAATCCTGTCTCCACCAGAAGTGCCGGCATCCTGGTCTTACGAAGAACGACAAGACCTGGCCGCGCATTGACCCCCAGTTCTTTGAATCCAAGTTCACCCAGGGCTCCCACAATATTCTGCGCCATATCATATTTGATTCCACTCTTATCATATACCAGCACTTCTACTCCCTGATACTGATTCTCCTCCGGGCTGCTGTTTCTATGGAAAGAAATAAAATAATCTGCACCCGCCTCGTTTGCAATCTTCGCTTTCTCAAAAGGTGTCTGATAAATATCTGTAGTTCTAGTATACACCACATCTATCCCATTGTCTTCCAGGATCTTGCCCACTGCCAGCGTCAATTCCAGATTATCATCTTTTTCTTTTCTTTCCTTATATATAGCACCTGGGTCTGTACCACCATGGCCTGCATCCAGCACAATTTTATACGCCAAAGTCTTTCCTCCAGAAATCCTTTCTTAATATTATATGCATCCACCCGGCATTTGGCACTGTCGTTTGTATCACAAGACACTAAATGATCCTGTCTCAAGATCATAATGATAAATCTGATATGTCAGAAAATCTTCTGGCGGAGTCGTTTCATTCACGGTATCCTCCAGAACCTTTTTTAATTCTTCCGGATCTGCACTCTTTTCATTGTGGATCATCACCTCATGAATGCTGGTAAACACCATATAAAATCCTCCCCCCATCAGCTGCCCGATCCGCTCTGCCACACCGGGCAGAAAAATTGCCACAGCTCCATTCGTCCGGATTGTCGTACTGAGACAGTTCCCCAGTACATCTTTCTTCAGCTTGTAATCACATAACAGGTTCATGAAATTCTCTCCTGCATAATCCGGATCAAAAATCAGCTTTTCCCAGCAATAGATCCTTGGTGGCGAAATAAAATATGTATTCAGCAAAGCTTCCTCAAAAACCTGTTTTGGCTCCTGCTCCCACTTTTCCAACATGTGTCGTTTAATCTTAATGCTTGCACTGCTGCCATTCAGTTCTCCCATTCTCGCGTAAAGCACCAGTGCAATGTCGCCAATCGTTCTGTAAATACAGTCTTCAAGTTCTACCTGATTTTTTTCTATATTTAAAAGACGGATAAACAAGTCCTCTTTTATCTTATCATAATCCTCAAGATTTCTGGAGCGCTGAAAACATTCTGATCTTGCGATCGCATCCAGCCGCTCAACGATCTCCCGCACAATCGCTTCCATGCTCCAGCCATTTTGATATTCCCTGAACAGGTCCTGCACATACAACGCACAGACTTCCATGATTTCCTCATTCCGCTGTCTCTTCAATAGAAGCCGATCCCCCGATGTAGGTGGATATTCCGTTTCCTGCTTATAACAGATCATCTCCTCATCGTATCCTGTCGCTTCAAGTAACTCTGAACGAAGTGTTTCTACAAAACTTTCGTATGTCATTTCCATATTTAATTTCCTCGTCTTTCTGAATGTTCGGGCGAACGCCCCTGATAAATGATAGATAGAAAGGGAGCCTGACTGCTCCCTTTTAAGAGTTGCTGTATGAACAGTATATACAGATTTGAAATGTGTGTAAAGAAGTTTTCATCGACAAATTCTCCCCGTCGATGTTGAATGTCGTTGAATAAAAAAGAATCTAAACTTATTTCGAAGGTATTTGTCCATTCTGCATACTGACAAATATTACTGTTTATTTTATATAGAGCCTTTGCGCCTCAGATATTCCAGAAATCCCTCGCATCCTTCTACAATATCTCTGTATGTCAGCTCAAAGTTTCCCGTATACCACGGATCTGCAATATCCCTCGGCCGGTCTGAATAATCCAGCAGAAGACTTACTTTGTGTTCCGGATCACTGCCAAGGATCCGCAGCATGTTTCTCCTGTTCACGCCTTCCATCCCGATCAGATAATCATATTTATCATAATCCGATTTCTTAAGCTGCACCGCCCGCTTGCCCTCACAGGAAATCCCATGCTTTGCAAGCTCCCTCTGCGCCGGCGGATAAACCGGATTCCCGATTCCATTCCAGATCTCCTCCGTACTCGTCGCAGCAGACGCAATATAGAAATCCGACTGCAGTTGTTTTTTGTTGATCATGTCTTTGAAGACGAATTCTGCCATTGGGGAACGGCAGATGTTGCCGTGGCAAATGAATAATACTTTAATCATCTTTTTATATCTCCATTTAAGTCTTGTATTTCTTCTCAAACGCTTGATATTTCAGGGTTTTCCGACTTTTGAGTTTTCCTTTCTTTTCAAGGTATCTTCTCAAATCTTCTCATATTTTCTTATGTTTTTCCCTGCAATCTTGGTAAATCCATTGGTAAAGCAAGCGTCCTTACCAACGGGCTTTTTTAACTATTCGCTATCCGATATACTTCTTCCTTTGCATCATCAAAATTCACATGGGTGTAAGTGTTCAAGGTTACACTGATGTCTGCGTGACCCATGATATACTGCAAGGTTTTCGGATTCATCCCGGATTTTGCCATATTAGAGCAAAAGGTGTGCCTGCATACATGAGGGGTAACTTTCGGCATCTGGATACGGTAAATCCTGTTGTATTTCTGAATGATATGCTCCAGATACTTTTCCCAGTGAAGGGCAACCATCGGCATATCGTTTTTATCCAGAAACAAAAATCCTGCATATCCTTCCACCATCGGTTCAACTTTTGGTGTCTTGCGGTTGGCAATGATTCTGCGAAAACACGCTGCGACAGCTTCCGTCATCGGCACATAGCGGATGCCTTTGTCAGTTTTTGGTTCTTCAATTACATACTGCATCTGTGCAGTACGCTGTAACTGATGGTCTACCTTAATACGCATTTCTCCAAACTCGATTTCTGAAACCGTCAATCCACAGAACTCTGAGATACGAAGCCCTGTGTGAAAAAGAATATAGATTGCATCATAGTATCTGCTGAAATGTTTATCTTCCTGAATAAACTTCAACAAATCTCTCTGCTGCTTTCGGGTGATCGCTTCTCTGGTAACAGAATCATTGACAATGACGGAGGCAAGCTCAAATTCAAATGGATTTTTACGAAGCAAATCATCATCTACCGCCATCTGAAATGCCGGTCTGAGAACTCCCCTGATGGAATGAATGGAACTATATCCCCGCCCATCAATCTGCTGGAGCTTAATCAACCATGCCTTGGCGTCTGACAAACGCACCTTATCAATTCGCAGATTCCCAAAACTCTCTTTTTTCAGCATATTGATGACCGTTTTATACCCGGCAACCGTATTGTGACGAACTCCTGTTTTCAATGAAACATACTTTTCTACCAGTTCCAAAACAGTATAGTTGCCACCGTTGGTTACGATACGGTCAAACAAATCCGCTTCAATCTGTTTTTCTTTCTCACGCAGGGAAGGCTCCCGCTTCTTCCCCTTTGGCATTGGGTCATTCTTGTCTAAACGCCAGCTGTATACATTTTTCTCTTTTCCGTCCTCATCAATATAGCGGAACCGATACCTCCCATCTTTACGCTGGTACTCGCCCTCTCGCAAAATCCGATTACGGTTATCTCGTCTTTTCTCACTCATCGTGAACTCTCCTTTCAAAAAAAGAGAGCCAGACTTGCACTTTTATCATAGCACAAATCCAGTTCTCCGCATAGTTATATCATGTGAAATCGGTAAATCTGTCAGCTCTGTTTACACAGCAGTAGCCTGATCCAGATACCTCTCAAATTTCTCACGCTTAATGAGGGCACGATTGCCGTTCATCACATAAAAATCCTCATTGGGATGTGCATCAATAAGCGTTCTCAATTTTCCTTCGCCGATATGATAATATCTGGCTGCTTCTTCAATGGTAAGCGTATATCTACGCCACACCGGAATATCCGAGTAATTTTTTCCCTCAATATTCATCTTATTATTTGCCATAGGCAGTTATCCTCCATACATGAGAATAGCCAGACAGAGGGTGTCGGCAACGAAGTCCGGCAACGGGCTTCAAAAGACCTTGCAAACAATCTCAATCTGGCGATGGTTACTATTTATACTTTTCTTTTATTTTTCTGTTGTTTTGGTTGTCATAGGGGAGAAAAACCGACAGTTTCGGGATTTTCCCCGGCAACCGGCTCGGCAACGGGATAGCAACAGGGGGGGGCAACGGGCTGTCATTTTCAGAATGGAAGCTCCATCTGTTCTGTGACCTCCACAAAACCGTCCATTGTTTTTTCAGACGGGTTGCCGGAGTCCGTTGCCGGGTTTTCACGCTCCCAGCCCTTTTGTCTGCCATATTCGGAAAACATTCTTGGGTTTGGGAAGTACCTCCAGCGGTCAATGCACTGGTTCATAATCTCGTTGATTTCCCGGATTTCCCATTGCTTCGGCTCGTCAAAAGCATGGTTCAAGGCTTCCTTGTAGAGCTGCTTGGAACAGACCATGCTCCCGGTGTACTTATCAAGATACGCCTGTATCATTCCGGCTTTGGTGTCCTCTGGCATAAAATCCCGCTGGTGTTCTTTGAGATACCGCTGCATGGCGGGGCTGAAAGCCAGCTTGAACCTTCCGCTTCGGTAAATCTCCATCGCTTCTGCCCACATCTGCTCGATATAGGCTCTGGAAGCGGCTTCGTCCTCCAAAATGTGAACCTCGGCTTGCTCCGGGTACACCATGACGGGGATAAAGCGGCGGTTGCCGGAACGGTCAAGGGGCAGGAAGTCAAGGGCATTGGAAGTGCCGCCAAACACGCACTGACGGGGGCGGTCTGCCGGGTGGGTTTCATAAGGTATCTTGTAGACCTCTTTCTGTCGGCTTAAAAATGACTTGATTTCCTCAATGCTCTTGGCGTTGGCGGTTGCCATCATTTCCGACATTTCGATAATCCAGTGACCTTGCAGCTTGCGGTACACATTGTCATCGTCCAGCTTCCGCAAATCATCGGAGAACCACTCGTCCCGGACTGCCAGCAGACGGAAGAAAGTGGACTTGCCAGCCCCCTGACCGCCTACCAGGCAGAGCATGATTTCAAACTTGCACCCCGGCTGAAAGGCTCGTGAGATTGCACCCAGCAGGAACAGCTTCAATGCTTCATAGGTGTAATCGTCTGCGTCAGCCCCCAGAAAGTGCCGCAGGCAGAAACGGATTCGCTCTGTCCCGTCCCACACAAGGGTACTTAAATAGTCCCGGATGGGATGGTACTTGTTTTCATTCGCCACAATCCCGATGGCGTTATCAATCTTTTTCTCATTGGTAAGCCCGTAGGTTTCTTCCAGATAAAGAAGCAGATACTTCATGTCCGTATCGTTCAGGGCAGTGCTTTCCCTGTGAAAACCGATGGGCTTTATGATGTCCTTGCGGTCGGTCAGGATGTTGTATGCGATAGCCCCGGAAAGCAGCGGGTCACGCTGGAATACGGTCAGGCAGTTCCGTATGCTCTGACGGACACCGCCTTTCTCGGTAGTTTCCAGCCCCGCCTTGATTTCCTCAATGCTCTGGGGCGGCTGCATGGCGTTCATGGTGTTTTTTAGTTCTTGCTGCGTCTGCGGCTGCAAGCTCTGCCATTCGCTGTTCAAGCTGTATCACATCCTTTCCGTAGTCCGTAATCAAAGCTGCTTTTTCCTCCGTTTCCCCGAACAGCAGCACATCCAGCAGATATTCCACTTGGGCTTGCTTCTGTAAGGCTTCCACAAACCGGGGATGAACGGCTTCCTCCGGGGAGTGCGGGACATAATCCTTTCTCCATGCCCGAAGCAGGTGGAGATAATCGGCAAGGATACGGAAGCAGCGGTTCTTTGCTTCCTGAAACTGTTCTTCCGGGGATTTCTGCCGGGGCTTGGGCTTTTTTACCTTTCCCGGCGGTTTCCAGTCCTCATAGGAAATTCCAAAGTCCTGTGCCAGTTGTACGGCGGCTTCTTTCTTTCCCAGCCCATACAGGGCGGCGGTAAAATCAATCACATCCCCATCCGCACCGCAGCCGAAGCAGTGGTAACGCCGATCCAGCTTCATGCTTGGGGTTTTATCGTTATGGAACGGGCAACAAGCCATCCCGTTCCGACCTACACGGATTCCATAATGCTCCGCAGCCTGTCTTGTTGTAACGGACTGCTTCACAGCTTCAAATACATTCAAATCTATCCCTCCTTAAAAATAAGAAAAACACCTGCCATTCTCTGATTGAAAATGGCAAGTGCCTGTTAAAGTTCCATATCCTGTTGTTTGTGTTTCGTCTGTGCCGGGACAGTTCTTTGTGCTTTTTTCTCGTTCGCCTTATCCTGCAAGACTTCTTTGATGGGCTGCTTCTTGGGCGGCTCTTTGCTTTCTTCTGTGCCGGGTGTGGCTTTCCGTACCCAGTAGCGGATGTCCCGCAGCTTCTTCAAGTCCTCCTGTACCTCGGTCAGCGGTGTTTTCAGGGCTGCAATTTCTTCCAGAAGTGTTTCCTGCTCCTCTTGCAGTTCCTTTTGGGTGCTGTCCTTATCGTCCGGGTGCTTGGCAAGGTAGGCGATGGCTTTCTCATACCGGGCAACCTCCGGGTGTTCCTGCTTGAAAGTTTCCTTTGTTTTCTTAAAAAATAGCTTCTGGTACTTTTCATAGACGGGCTTACATTCCTTGCAGTCTATCCGGGCAGAAAGAAGCCCGTCAATCACTTTACTGCGGGTTTCCTTTGGCTTCATCTGGCTGCGGTAGTCGGCAACAGATTTCTCGGAAGATTTCAGAAACGCTTCCAAATCCTCTACGGTGGAAAGCCCCTTTCGCCGGAGATAGGACAATGCTTCGCTGACTGTCTTTAAGTCCTTGGAAGTCCCCCGGTTTTGTCCAGCCCTCGTCCAGTCTTTCCGTTCTTCTTTTCGTATCTCCATATATTTCATCAGTAGATTGGGAAGAAAGACAGCTTCCTCCGCTGCTTTTTGTGCAAGCGGTTCTTTCCGTTTTTCGCCCAGTTCGGTAATCCAGTCTTTGAGGTTTTGGATGAGCTGCCAGATGGACTGCATTAAGCTGTTGGCGGCTTTAATTTCCCGGTTCAGGTTTCCGATATTCGTCTGGATACCTCGCTTTTCCATCTGCCGGACAGCAGCCCCCTCATGGACAGTAGGGACTATATCAAGCCCCTGTCTGGCATAGGAACGCAAGTCCACACGCTCCGGGCGGTTGTTGGCTTCCAGATAGCGGTTCTGGATGACCTCCCATTCATGCCGCCAGATTTCACAATACTTCTGGTCGTTCCAGTCAACGGTATCTTCCTTATGGCTTTTCCATCTGCCGGACGGAAGTTTTATCCGTTCCCCGTTCTCGTCAAGGTCATAAACCTTGCGGCTCTTGCCAAGCCATTTCCCATGTTCGTCCATTGCCCGCATGGTCAGCATGACATGGGCGTGGGGATTGTATCCCGGCGGATGGGGGTCATGGATGGCAAAATCAACAATCATGCCTTTTGAAACAAACTGCTGCTGGCAAAACTCCCGGACAAGGACAGCGTACTGGTCAGGCGGTATCTCTCTGGGGATGGTAAGCACCCACCGCCTTGCAAGCTGGGAGTTCCATTGCTTTTCCACCGCTTCGGCGGCGTTCCATAGGGTATTGCGGTCTGCATACTCCGGCGGGGCATTTGCCGGGAGCAGGATTTCATTGTGGACGATACCACGCTTTTCCGGGTAGTGCTTCACTTCTTGGTCGTATCCACAGAACAGTTTTTCGCCGCTCTGGTAGGCAGCTGCGGCAACCGCAGACTGCTGTTGACTTCGCTGAACAATCGAGATTTCGTTGTGTGGACAGGGCATTTCGTGTCACTCCTTTCTATGCTTGGCAGATGGGGTGGCGTTTTACCACCTCATTTTGGGCAGAAAAAAAGCAGGAGACCTTTTTCAGATTTCCTGCTCGGTGTGCCGCTGTGTAAGCGGCGGGTATTTAGTTGTGAAAGTTCGGGACAAGTTGACCCGATGTGTGTAGAATAACAAATTGGATTTATTTTTCTTTACATTTTATGCCGTAATTTCCCCTACTACCATTTTCGTAGCCCCTATATATTTCATATCTTTTTCCATTTATCTCCACTTCGTCATCGTTAATAAATGTATAAGACTCACCATTTTCTTCACAATACTTTGAAATTGCTTCCATAGTTTTTGCAAGAGTTGGGTAATTGGCACTATCCTCATAAGGAACCCAAAAAGCTTTTTTAAACATATAAAATACCTCCTTCTAATTTGTTAAGTAATCCACGAATTTTCAAATCGTTATAAAATAATAGTATCATACAGCTTCGCAAAAATCCACTTATAATTTCAAATTGTCCCTTACTCTTTTCTATTTATCATGTAAGATTGTAAACTTTTTTGACAACCATTCTTTTCATAAAATTTTTCTGCTTCTGGTTGAGAGCCGAAATATAACATTGTAGGTGTATTATCTTTTGCAAGTTGAAGAAGTTTGCTTCCAATCCCCTGTTTTTGATATTGAGGAAGAACCAGTAACTCTGTAATTGTTCCAAAATAGTAACCATCGGAAAGAATACGCAAGCATCCTACTAGCTTTTTATTGTCATAGGCTGTTATATTTAATGTTTTAGATAATGCCATCCTTGTTTGTTCCACATCATAATTACCTTGCCATACTTGATTGACAAAAGAAATAAACATTGATACATCAAGGTTTTTATCATCTATTTTGTAGTCCATTATTTTTCCTCCAACTACCGATTTGTTGTCATCTTCATTATACTTCATCGCCTATCGAAAAGATAGCATATTTTATGAAACTTGTCGGCTGGGAACAGCTTGCAGCGCAAGGTGTCCCCAGATGGCAAGTCCACAAAAGGGTAGCTGGCGGCAGCCAGCGCAGGGGAAGCGTAGCGTCCCCTGTATGATTTGGAGCAGACCATGACCGCGGAAGCCGACATTCTGTCGGCTGCTGCGGCATTCGCCGAGTGAATATGCAAGCATATTCGTTCGGCTCATTGCTCGCACAAATCACAGCCCTCCGGCGAGGAGCCTTCGGAGAACGCAATGCACCAACCTCTGGGTGGTGTATAATTGCGCCCTTAGTAAACTAAGGGGTTTCCGGCTTCTCCCGTTCCAACAGTTTTTTCAATAGTTCCTGCGTGTCCTGCCTGTGAAAAATGAGTTTCAACAACAGCATGACATCATCATCTGTCAGGCGTTCCGGCTCTTGCAGAAAACTTTCCAGCATACCGCCACGAGTACAGAGCCGGTGTGTCCGTTCTTTTCGGGTAAGCTGCTTTAGCTGGTGCTGCAATGCCTTTTCATCATTAATAGCTTTCCGCAGTTTCTTTTCACTCTTTTCCAACTCCTGGTTGAGCTTTTCCAGCTTTGAGGTATCAGGCAAGGGCAGCGTCCTCCTTTCCCGGTATCAGCACATAAATCCTGTTTGGTTCTCCCACGCCCTGACGCACCCGCATGATAAGTCCGGCGGTTTCCAGTTCATTCAGAGAACGCTTGACCGTCATGGGGCTGCGAGACAGGACTGCGGCAATGCCTGTGATAGGGAAGCAGACAAACAGGATTCCGTTCTCGTCCTCCTGCCCTTTGGATAGCATAGCGTCCAGCATCCGGCAGTACATGACCTTTGCGGTGCTGCTGACTGGAAATCCTGTCAACGCTCTGGGGAATGGCATACAGGGTGGCAATGGTGTGTCTATCGTCATAAATTCAAAATTCATTCGGTATGTTCCTCCTTTTTCTTTGCTCGTTTGGATAAATAACGGGGGCAGTCAACCACAACCGCCCGGAAGCTCTGCCTGCATCCATGCTGGCATTTCCGGCATAACTCGTTGTAAGTGACACGCCCCCGGTCATTGAGGTAAAAGGAAAGCTCATGCTTCCTCTTTTTGCTCATTCTCGGCATATTGCGCTTCCTCCCGTTTTCGTGTATGGTTTCGGGGCGATTTTCGGCAAAATTATGGTCATAGAGCCGCCTAAAATTCCCCGAAGTATCAGCGATAGGGTAGACTGCCCCCCTATCAGATTGTCGTGTTTCGGTATCATTTCGGTGTCAGTTCGCCAGTTCTCCCCGGTGTCGTTCCTCCCCTGAATCTCACAGCGGCGTATCGCTCCCTTTGGTACGCTCGTTTTGGTCAGGGTTCCTCCATATCCCTGCCAAAAGTCATGGCACTACATCGCCGGGGAAGCATATCCCACACAGGCTGGTCATTCGATTGGAATAATCCATCGATGAACTACCTGTATCATAGAACATTTTTGTGCCCTGTGCCGTATGTCCACAAAGTAGGAATTAGAGGTAAAAATCAGAAATTTCCACGATTGCGGAAAGTGTGATATAATCCAGATAAGCGGCAGCAATCAAACCACCGGAAAGGAGCGTGCGCCCATGAAAGGAGCAACAAGCATACAGGAACGCCTTTGGGAACTCCGCAAGGACAAAGGCTTAAATCTGGAAGAATTATCAAAGCTGACGGGCATTTCCAAATCAGCTCTTGGAAATTATGAAAAAGAGGATTATAAAGAAATCAATCATGGCAACCTCATCACGCTGGCAGACTTCTATGGAGTTTCCGTTGATTATCTGCTGTGCCGGACAGAGAACCGGGAGCAGATCAACACGCCATTAACGGAACTGCATTTGAATGATGAGATGGTGGCACTTCTGAAAAGTGGGCGGATTAACAACCGTCTGCTCTGTGAGCTTGCCACTCATAAGGATTTTATCAAGTTTCTTGCAGACATTGAGATTTATGTGGACGGGATTGCCACCATGCAGATTCAAAACCTCAACGCCCTTGTCGATACCGTCCGGCATGAAATCATTGAACGGTATCGCCCCGGCGAAGATGATCTGCACTTGAAAGTGCTGCAAGCCGCCCATATCAGCGATGATGAATATTTCAGCCACATGGTTCTGGATGACCTCAACCTCATTATTCGGGATATTCGGGAAGCCCACAAAAAGGACAGTGAGAGTGCACCCCAGACCACCGTTGCCGATGAACTGAAAGAAAATCTGGAAGCGGTTAAAAATTTCAAGGGCAGTCGGGATGAAAAGCTGGTTGTCCTTTACTGTAAGCAGCTTGGTATCAACTATAAAAATCTGTCAGATGAAGAATTTCGCTGGCTCATTCGTATTCTCAAGAAGTCAAAGAAAATGGGAACGCCTATCAGCCAGAGGAAAAAACGGTAAAGAAAAACCGCTGTTGCATGGTTTGTTGGCTTCCATGTAGCAGCGGTTTGTGCTGTGGTTATTCAGTTGATATTGTATAAAGCGATAAACTGTAAGCTATCAATCGCCACTTAGGCGTGTTTTCCCAATAACAATGTAAAACAACGGTATCATTATAATCATTGCTACTATGATATGTACATATATGAAACTTTGTGTTCCTGTAACAAGAAACAAACTTGTTATTGTATAATTCCATAACCAATGAAACCCTGTGGGCATCCAAATACTCTTTGTAGTGTAAAACATTTCATTGGCAAATATTCCATATAGAAAAGGAAAAATAAACATTACCAGAACAGAAATATTATCGGTATTAAAAATATGTGGTAGTGTAAAAATAAGTGCAGCTATTACGCAACTCAAATACTTATTTTTACATTTTTGCAGCAACAGCCCAAAAATAATTCCTCTAAAAATAACTTCTTCAATAAAGGACACGAAAAAGTAAAATATGAATTTCCCTTTATGATTCATCAACAGTGATAAAAAATCAGTGTCTTGAAGAATTATATTTGATTTGACTGATGAATAAACTATAAACAATACAATGATTGGCATTATAGCTCCAACTGCAAAATTCAGAAAATCTATTTTTCTAAAATATAACCCTATGCTTTTTAACATAACGCACCTTTTAACCTCTGATTTGTCATAATCCTGACACCATACTATTATGAATAAATTATCTCATGCAAAACAATTTCTTCTGCCCGATTGTGGATATTATTGCACCGCCGCACCCATTCCATTTGACGGGTACACTTTAATTCCTCGGTTACGCCCTCGGCAATTTTCATCTGCTCCATGATGGTGTCTAACCGTTCCTGTGCCTGTTCGTTCAGGTCTGAAAGATATGTCCATAACTCCCCAGTCAAGGTCAATGTGTTCGATCGGGCTGGATGGATTTCCCTTAAATATTCCCGGTGCAGCCGTCCATACTTTCCAATGGGGCGGTGTTCTTCCGGCAGTTTCAGGTCTGGGATGTAGTAATCTCCAACAAGGATATAATCAATTCCGTTTTCCGTTATTCTTGGTTTCAATTCGCTCATGTTTTAATCTCCTCATTCTGGCTCATTTTTTTGCAAGTCTGGCTCTCCAGAAATATTGGTAAATCTTTGGTAAATTTGAGACTGAAGCACAAAAAACGCTTAAAAACGGGGCTTATGAGACGATTTGAGACTTTTCATCATGCCCGGTAAATCCTGCCGTGGCAGACAAATAACACACTTATCATTGCTTAAAACTCCTTGAAATGCTGTATTTACGCTGTTTGCAGGCATTTTCCGATAATCTTCAATCCTGTCATTTTCCTGTATATCACAGCATAAATTCGTATATTTTCTTATCCAAATTTAGTAACTTCTTAGTAATAATCAGCCTGGAAAACAGGCTTTCTAAGAACCTTATAATCAGATTATTCTTAATTCTTTTTTCTATTATTTTATCATACTATGCCAGTTTTGCAATCCTATTCATCTCTTCTTTTGCATCAATTAATCCCAGATGCGTATATACATTTAACGTAACCCCTATATCAGAATGTCCCATTAAATATTGGAGTGCTTTCGGATTCATTCCAGCTTTCGCCATATTGGAACAATATGTATGCCTGCATACATGAGGCGTGATCTTTGGCATTTGTTCCTCATGAGTACGATTATACTTTCCTAACGCCCACTGAAAATGTTTTTCCCAATGAAGTGCTACTTCAGGCATATCTTTTTTATCCAGAAATAAGAATCGACTATATCCATCTATAATCGGCTCAACCCTTACTTTTTTACGGTTTTTCACAATCTGTTCAAAACATTCATAAACTTCATCTGTCATCGGTAACATTCGTGTTCCACTTGAAGTTTTGGTATCTTCAATGACGTACTGCATTCCTCTGGTTCTCTGAAGCTGATGATTCACATTGATTTTTCTCTCCTGAAGATCAATATCTTTCACTGTCAATCCACAAAACTCAGAAATACGAAGTCCAGTCTTAAACAAAATAAACATTCCATTATAGTATTTTGAGTAATGGTCATCATTTCGGATAAACTCCAGAAATAACTCTTCCTGTTCTTTTGTAATTGCCTGTCTTGTAACACTGTCATTTACGACAACTGTACATAATTGAAATTCAAAAGGATTCTTGCGCAGTAAATCATCTTCAACTGCCATCTGAAATGCAGGTCTTACAATTCCACGCACACTGTGAATGGAACTGTATCCTCTTCCATCTGCTTGCAGCTTAATAAACCATGCTTTTGCATCCGACAATTTTATTTTATCTATTCTTCTGGTTCCGAATTCTTCTTTTTTTATTATATTGATCACAAAATCATAGTTCGCCTGAGTATTATGACGAACCCCCTTTTTTTGTCCAATATATTTTTGAACCAAATCCAAAACTGTTAAATTTCCTCCGTAAGGTACTATACCATCATGTAAATCTCTTTGGATATTTTTTTCTTTTTCCCTTAGAGCTAAGCATGGTCTGCATCCAGTTGGCAGAGAATCTGTTGGCTCTAATTTCCAACTATACAAAAACTTCTGCTTTCCATAACAATCTGTATATACAAACGCATATCTTCCATCTTTTCTCTGACTTTCTCCGTTTCGTAAAATTCGACCTTTTTTATCTCGTCGTTTTTGGTCACGTTTTGTTTTACCCAAACGTCTTCGCCCCTTTCTACGAAGAAGCCCTAGCACGATATAGGTATTATATCATACCAGGGCTAGCATTTCCACTTTAAAGTGCTAAATTGTTCGTATATTTTTTACAAAGACGTAGTCTGATCCAGAAAGGCCTCAAATTTCTTACGGTTAATCAATGACTTACACCCCACCTGGACTGTAAAGCAACATTCTGAATTTAGATGTTCCGAAATAAACATCCTTATTTTCTTTTCACCTATTCCAAAATATTGCACTGCTTCATCCACCGTAAGCATATATTTTTCCCAAATTGGAATCTTACCTTTTTCAATTTTAATCGCCACTCTTCTCTCCTCCTTTTCTCTTTGGACAAAACATTTTTATCTGCCCATGACAATTTACAATTTTATACACTGTCATCGGCAGATAAAATTACAATACAGGTGGCAGTTCAGTACTCTGCCCACATCGGTTTTGCACCGTCATTAAATATGACCAGATTTTTTCTGGAAGTATCATTATCACAGATATGCTTCGTCGCCCTGTGCAGCTGCTACACATTTTGTCAAATTCTTCTCGCTCCATACCTTTACTTCAATGTTATATTTCAGCATTTCCTCGTATTTACTCCATTAACAGAGCAGATATATCATGGCGGATTTACCTAGTGGCTCTACATATCTTCACGTCCTGTATGTAAAACAATATACAATTTTCAAGGTACAAAAATTCCTGAAGGGGAAAAGGAATCTATATTAAATACTCCCTTTACTGATTACTTTTCCTTACATATGATTTCGTATCAAATCCCAAGGTCTTAGTAATCAGTTTTGCTTCCAGGCGTTGACGCAGAGTTTCATCTACACAATAATGCACCTGTCCAAATTCGTCAAACATTTTTCTGATAGCCAAAACTGTTATGTACCCTTCATAATGCTTCAACACTGCCTGGATTGCCTCAGTATCACCAGTTGATGCTGCCTCAATAACATGGAATGGCAGCAAATCAAATGCGCATTTCTGTTTTTTACTTTTTTTCATTTGCAGATTCCTCCATATTTTTTCTCATCAGTTCCAGTGATCGTCTACGATGCTCATTAATTGTGCTGCGTACAAGATTCATTTCTCTGGCAATGTCTGCATCACTCATATCCATAAAATATGATAATAACACAACATTCCTTTTCTTTTCAGTAAGTGTCTGCAGTGCTTCAGCAATCAATGCATCTTTGACTTCTATGTCGTAACCCAGGACCTGAAAACGATGTGTTTCCATTTCATGCTCATCCATTATAAAAAGTCTGCTCAACTCCTTTTCTGATAATTCTGACAACATCACTTCATACTTCTGGCGATATGCCATATGCTTTTCATAATTAATAACTTCACTTTTCAATGCCAGCTTGCACAGAGAATCAAACTGATGTCTGACTGTCTGCTCATCTTGAAAAGAGGATTGCTCCATAAGAGTTCACCTCCTTCCCCGCCGGTAGGCAATAAGCAAAGTTCTTGCTTCCCCTTCACACATATCCCAAACAGATGAGTGCATTTGTCGGGGTGTGGGAAGAAATTTTTAAAAAATTTCTTAATAAATACGAGAAAATTGTTTTTCCTGTATTTTGAGGTATATAAAAAACGTCCTAATCCTGTTTTGAAACAAGACGTAAGCACTGTGAACAAAAACAGCTTTCTCGTTATATACGGGAATCGGAAAAGCATGGCTATCATGTGGAAGCTCAAAGCTAGCCTTTCTTAAATACGATCAATATCTCACTACAGGCAGCCAATACTGTGACTGCTTTATAGTGATGCTTTCATAATTGTTAAAAACATTTGTTGTCAAGGTTCAGTTTTTTGCTACGAGTTTTATTTTCGTAGCAAGGTGCAGAAGGCTTATGGGAACCTCGGGCCACTGTGACCCGAAGTTCTGTTGCCTTTCATAAGCCTTTTCATTTTTGAGGCAAAAACGGTACGCCTTACAAAAATTTTTTTAAATATTTTTCTAAGTTCTTCAGTCCCCGCTCAATCGCCACACGAACCACCTTTTCATCCGCGCCCTCAGCCCGGGCAATATCCTTTTTTGTCATGCCAAGAATGAAATGAGCATAAATCCGTTTTGCCTGTTTATCAGGCAGACTGGAAATGGCTGCGTGAAGTTCCTGCATGGAAATCTTGCGTTCATACAGTTCATGGGGAGAAAGAGAAACAAATACCGCTTCATGCTCCAGCCCATCATCCCGATCAAGGGAGTAGTAGGCTTTATGGCGGTAGGTACGCAGACGGTAAGCCGCCTCTTTCCGGTCAAATTCCTTGAACATTTCAGCAACTTCCTCTGATACTTCCATAAAACAATCTGATGTATAGAATGGGTAATAGTCCCGCAAATTGATAATAGCCATATAGACCTCCGTTTCGGTTGTTGGTTGACAAGTGACCGAAACGAAACCGGCGGGGAACGGCACCGGGGCTGGACTTCGGGCCAGTATGACCCGAAGTTGTCCCATAAAAACAGAAAAACGCCCGGACGGCATGAAGCCATACGGACGCATGAAATAGAACTGTCGTTTACATGATAATATTTTTCATATAAGTAACCAGAATACCCCGGAGGAGGGGCAAGGCTTTTTTTAACTGATGTAACTCATGGGTATTGTGAATCACTAACGCAGACATGACGGCATCCTCCTACGCCACCATGTTTGTGTTAGAATATTATTTGCACGAAAAATGGCGGCTTTGAAACCGCCATCAAGTTTTTTATGTGAATAAGCAATGTAATACACCTACTTTATAAGCGGTTTTTTTTAACCACCAAAGCAGGCTCATCAGTTTTTTATCCTTTTTGCTTAGGAAAGCACACTACAATTTCAAAAACATTATTATTTAGAGAAGCACTGATAGAACCGCCCATTTTTACTGTTAAATTCTTTGCTATTGTGAGACCCAAACCGGTTGTTTTGCGGGAACGGGATAAATCTGTTGTATAAAAACGATTAAATATTTTGTCTATATCAGATTCATTTATGCTGTCTGTAAAATTCTGAAAAGAAAAATGGTAATTTTCATTATCATCATAAGATGAAAAATGATAATCACTTTTCCCATGTGACAAGGCATTAGAAATGATATTTTCAAAAATTCTGGTTACTGCTTTTTCATCTCCATAAAATGGAAAAGAAATCTCTGCAATACTTAATGCTGGAATTATTTTGCGTTCCTCAAAAGATTTAAAAAAGGAAACTGCAACAGAGCGTAAAACAGCATTTAAATCAAATGTAGTATAAGAAAATTCCATTTCATCAGCTTCTATTCGTGCAAATTCAAACAACTGATTTAGTAACTGATTTAAAACATTCAATCTTTCGTTTATAACAGCTGCTGCATCTAAATCTTCCTCGGACAACTCCGGCGATTGTAGAAGCATTTGGGTATATCCTTGAATAGCAGTCACAGGTGTTCTAAGATCATGAGCTAAATTTGTAATTGTTTCTTTGATTGCCTCATCCTTTTTTTGTAATGAATATACTTGTTTGTGGTAAACTCGAAGCAATTCATTTAAAGCATTTACAAGATCGGTTATATCGGAAGAAGGAAAATCTAATGTCAATTCCGCATGGGTAAATGAATGTAAAAGTGTTTGCAATTTCTGGCTTAACCGGGTTACCTCCCTACGATGAAACAAGTAAAATGATAAAACAATAATAAGAGATAGTGTCACAATGATAGCATATATTTGAAGTACCACACTCATAACATTATCCCTCCCTGCATTATGTAATATCTCTTTTCTTGAAAATTGTTCCTATAACTCCACCAAATATAATCATATAGGCGAAGAAAATGATAATTGCGGTTGGAAGCCATTGAACTGCCATATCTATTCTTGTTTTATTGATATTACTAATTGCCCAAAAAATTGTGATGTTATATCCTAAGCCCAAAATACTTTCCAATCCATGAAGAACCAGATAACCAAAAAATATAAGCAAAGCATTAACTGCCATGCTAACTGAACTGTTTCTTATGAGAAAAACAAGTGAAATTGCGAGCGTTGATACAGCCATATGATATAATGCCTCACAGAATATGTAGGACACTATATTGCTAATGCTTGTAAAAGTAAGACCGCTTATTCCAAAAAAAATTTTATTACATAACAAACCAATTAAAAAGGCAGACACCAAAAAAAAGAATGATACACTCCAGCCAATTACCAATTTTGATAAGAAGTAACTCCATCGTGACAGACCTTTTTCTATATAATGTTTTACAGTCCCTTGACAAAAATCATTTGAGAAATAGTAGCTGCAAAAAATAATCAAAGGGAATACAACCGGGTAATAATTAAAAAAAGAATCCCAGTAATTTGCAGAAACTTCTGTACCTACCAAATATTCCCTCATGCCAATCGTTGCTTTTTGTGCATAAGCACATAAGAATATCCATCCTGTCATCATAAGAAAACATACTTTCAAGACTTTTCCATGTATTGCTTTATAAAAATCAGCTCTAATTAAATTAAGCATTGACTATGCCTCCTCTCATTTTTTCATTAAAGTAATCTTCCAGTGACTCCTTTGTTACAGTACATTCATCAACAGAAATTCCATGATTAACCAGTAAGGAGTTTACAATTCCGGGATTGTCTACATATTCAAAAATCCGAATATTATTATCGGAAAGAATTTCGTAGTTTTTAGTATGGAGATTTTTCTCTATTAAAATAGCGGCCTGTGCAGTATCTGATGCCTTAATTTTTAAACAACATTGACATTTTTCATTTAATTCTTTTGCAGTGATTTCTTCAATCAGCTTGCCATTTTTAATAATGCCGTATTTCGTTGCAATTTTTGACAATTCCCCCAAGATATGACTGGAAATCATAATAGTAATATGTTCTTCCCTATTTAGTTTTAATAAGAAATTCCTCATATCTTGTATTCCAGTCGGATCTAAACCATTAATAGGTTCATCAAGAATCAGAAAATCAGGATTTCCCAACAAGGCAATGCCAATGGCTAAACGCTGTTTCATACCTAATGAAAATTTTTTGACAATTTTATTTTCATATTGTGACAGACCCACCTGCTTTAAAATTTGCTGTACAGATTCTTTGCTTGACAGTCCATATGCTTTTCTAAATACTTCCAAATTTTGTTTTGCGGTTAATTCTGCATAAAGTGCCGGAGATTCAATTACACAACCAATACGATAACGCTCGGTCTGGGGAACAAAATTTCCAAATAGTTCAATAGAGCCTTCTGATGGTTCAACCAAACCTGCAATCATTTTCATTAAAGTAGACTTACCAGCACCATTTTCTCCAATCAAGCCATATATTTCGCCTTTTTTAATAGAAATGGATACTTTATCAACAGCATAATAATTTGTGTATTTTTTAGATACTGTGTTCGTTCTTAATATATATTCCATGATATATCCCTCCTTGTGGTTTTAGTGTAAGGGATAAGTTTAAGTAAATTATTTTCTAAATCTAAGGATTTCATAAAGATTATATGTCCATCTTAAACCCAATTCCCCAAACCGTTTTAATATATGATTTACTATTATCTATTGCAGCAATTTTTTTGCGTAAGTTGCTGATATGAACATTGATAGCATTTTCAGTTCCCTCTAAAGTTTCATTCCATAATTGCTCATAAATCATATCTTTCGTAAATACTTGTTGCGGATGTTCCATAAGCATTTTCAATATAGCAAACTCATTTTTTGTAAGGGGCAATTTTTGATTTTTTAGAGTGGCCTCCATTCCTATTGTATCTAAATTTAAATCGCCACAACATAACAAGGAATTTGATGTATATTGATTTTCATAAATCCGTCGCAAAATCGTTTCAATCCTTGCAAGTAGTTCTTCTATATCGAAGGGTTTCGTTACATAATCATCAGCACCGTTTTTCAATAAGAAAATTTTACTTTTAGAATCTTCTTTTGCAGATAGACCGATTACAGGTACATTTTTTGTTTTCTTTATTTCTGCTAAAACTTGTTCGCCAGAAAGACCGGGAAGCATTAAATCCAAAATAATCAGATTAACTTTTTGCTTTTCAAGAAAAAGAAGGGCTTCTGTTCCTGAATAAGCAGAATATGTTATATAACCATTTTTCCGAAGATATTTAACAAGCATATCATTGATAGCCATATCGTCATCAACTATTAGAATTGTGTAATTCATATAAAATACCTCTCTTTAACATTGATCAATTTGCAGAATATAATTTTATGGCATATTCGTATCAACTTTATCACAATCGTTTGCTATATTCAATCATGTGGCTATCTGACAGCGAAATAAAATACTACTTAACATCAAATTTCATTACATTCTCATAATTCAACCCGAAATGTACAATGATATAGGGTGATATGAGAATGAACCAAGATGAAATCAGGTTTGACTTTCATGGGCTCGGGCTGGCAATCAAACAAGCTAGAGAAGAAAGAGGCTGGACACAGGCCTATGTGGCGGAGCTGGTCGGCAAGACAGACCGCACGATTATGAATATTGAAAATAAGGGACAACATCCCAGCTTCAATTTATTTTTCAAACTCGTTACCATGTTCGATATTTCCGTAGACCAGTTTTTCTACCGGGAAGAACAGCGGGACGAGCACAGTTGCAGAAAGCACATTGATGTACTTCTCAACTCCATGAATGAAAAGGAGCTAGTTGTCATGGAGGCCACAGCCGAAGGGCTCAAGAAAGCCAGAGAAACGGAGGTTCAGAAATAAGAGCCTCTGTTTTTTTGTGCTATTTTGGGGGTGTCGCTAAATGGCAAGCAATGCCTCTGTGACCACAAGTGGCACAAAGGCGGCTTGTTGGGGCTCGCCCCAAACCCGTATCTTCGGGCCAACATGGCCCGAAGTGTCAGCGTCGCTTTGCTCCTTGTTTTCATAATCTCAACGCTCCTTTTCATGCTTTCTGCCCGGCTCGGTGTAGCCCATCAAAGTGTCAATGTTCGCCTTGATCGTGACGATCTCCTGCATATCCCGTCGTGCCTTCTGGTATTCTCCATAGAGCTGTTTTTTCTTTGCTGTGAGCTTGCGGCCTTCCTCCTTCAGCACATCCATTTTAGGGAGCTTCGCCCCGCCCAGCAGAGAGCGCATTTCCGCTTGTGCAGCCCGGTACAGTTCAAGGTCGGCCTCATGCTCCGCAAGGAATTTCCGGCTGTACTTCGTCGCCTTATACTGCTCAAAGACCGGACGGGTTTTGGCATACTGAACCGTTGCGGCCTTTAGCCCGGCATTGGTTTTCATGGCCTGTTCCGTCTGCTTGATCTACTCGGAAATGGCATGGAAACGTTCTGCCGCCTCGGTGGCTTTCTGTGCCAACTGCTCATAATCGGTCAGTCCATTGTCCTGTATATAGGCAAGGGCAGCGGCCATCTGCTTAATGTTAAATACCTTCGCCCAGTGTTCATATCCCGGTCCCTTACCGGCAGCCAGTTTTGCTTGAATATCCACCGCCAGACTGATTTTCCGCTCCGAATGTCCGGGGCGTTTTTCTTTGCCCTCAATGGCGGACAGAACATCTTGCAAGTCGTAGCCGTCCCCCAGCGTGGAGGCACGCAGACGGGTGAAGCGTTCCTGCCCTTGCCCGGTCAGCCGGAAACTGATACCGCCGCCCCGAACCTTCTTGACCTCATACCCGGCCCTCTTCATCAAATTGAGAAATTTGTCCAGATCAGCGGGGTACTCCGCCAGCGCAGTATCAATGGCGAGGCGCAGCCTGTCCTGATAGGAAAGCGGTCCTTTTCGTTCTTTCTGCCATTCTCCATAATTCCGATACTTACCCTTGCTCCGGGGCTTCGGGTTCTCCACGATGGATAGCCCGTTTTCAAGGCACAGCCTGTCAGAGAGCCGACGGAGGGCGAAGCTGGAGCCCCAAAAGTTTCGGAATTTCCGGGTGCAGTCAAGGGTGGTGGAGTTGTAATAAATGTGACAATGGATGTGCTGCTTGTCGGTATGCGTGGTAACGATAAAAGCGTGCCGCCCCTTCGTCCAGCGCATAGCCAACTCATAGCCGATACGGTTCGCCTCCTTCGGGGTGATCTCGCCCGGATAGAAGGATTGTCGTATCTGATAGCACAGCACATCATTTTCTTTTTTCTGTTCCCGGCCCGTCATAGCGGCATAGCTGGCCTTTGCCAAAAGGAACTCGTCCGCCACGGTGGCCGGATCACATTCATAAGCGGAGATATACTTTCCGCTTTCTGTTTTCTCCGGGTCCTTGCCATAGTCCAGACAATCCCGGATTGCCTCAGCAATCGTTTCGCCTTCGCCCGCATGGCGCTGTAACAAAGTTGTGGTAGCCAAAAATCATCCCTCCTTTCCATGAGAAAGGGGCGGCCCATCCAGACCGCCCCAACTTCGGGCCAGTATGGCCCGAGGCTGCTTAACTTGCCAGAAACCGGTACAGAGCGGATTTGCCTCCATCCAGCGTCCAAAGAAGGGAGCCCGCCGCCGCTTGCAGTCCATACGGCGAAAGAAGGAAGGCAAGAAACAGAAATACAATCCCGCCTATGGGCGTCGGCGTGAAAAAGAGAACGACACCCAGCACCACCAGAATCACAGAGGCAATCGTCAGCAGGACGGCACAAATATCAAACAGGAACACCAGCAGAGCCGCCAGAAGGGACAACGCTAAAGCAAAGGGAGCGACCAATATTTTCAGCAGTATCTTCATCTTCAAAACCTCCTTTATCTATCCTTTCTACCTCTATTTTATCATGCCTGCCCGGGGACATAAATGTTGCGAAAGATTAGTAAATCCTGTCCTAAATCTATTTTCAAATAAAAACGGATGGTCTAATGAAATGGGTAGTTTTTAGCCCATCGGACGCTATTTATATCAAAAGATAATATTTTGCCATCATTTTTTGTGGCATATAATTCACTTTTTGAGGTAAAGAAATTTATTTGCTTTTTTGAACTATTTATCTATTTCATCCGTCACGTAATGACGGATATGATACCAGACAATAAAATTCTTAATCTTTCCTATACCTCCGGATCTGTTTTACGGAAATTCAGAATTTTATATGTCTTTTAAAAAGTGAAATATCACCCTCTTTTTTAGTGAAATATTAGTTCATTTTCTTTCAAGAAAGGGAACTATACACTAAACATGGAGGTGTATCATATGCCAAAACAAACAGATAAAGAACTGGGATTGTTTTTTAAGAACGCCCGACACGAGCAAAAATTGACTTATGAAGAATTAGCTGAAAAAGCAGAAATGTCCAGCCGATATTTAAAGGAAATTGAAAATGGGGGCCGAGTTCCCAGTTTTCATAAAATCAGAAAACTGGTACGCGCTTTAAATGTTCCTCCTGAACCATTGTTTTATCCAAACAATCATACAGATAATCTTGATTATCAACGCCTGCTCATGTACCTGTCAAAATGCAACGATGAGCAAATTACCGCTATCCTTGCCATCGTAGAAGCATACCTGCGCACATACAAAATTCCTACAGACCACGATAAACAAGATCCCTGAAATTCATTTGAATTCTATCTGAATTATTCTGAAGAAGCGGTATGGTTTCCCATACCGCCACTCTTAACGTGCATATTTTTCTATCATTCTCTTAACATTCGTGGATTTCTTTATTGCCCCTATATTAATAAGAAACTCAACTACATCCATCATTCCCTGGTAATAAGCCCGCTGCTCCTCTTCATAATGGAAATGTTCTAACTGATCCAGATATTTATTCCAGAAATTCTGCTCACGCTCTGGGATTTTTTCCAGATGTAGTGGCAGCTTCTTTTGTATTTGTTTCAAATTCTTCTCTGCTTCTTTCCATTCTTCCGGCTGTACTGTATATTCTCTTTCTCCGAAGTCACAGCGCAATTCCTCAAATAAATTCGATACTGCTTCATAAAATTCATTCATTTTCTTTCCACCTCTCATTAGAATTATTTCTCATTACAGGCAGCATTATCATTTTCTTATTTCAAAAATCAAATAAACTTTCCAAAAACTTCATCTTTAGAAGTATAGTAACAATATTTTTCCTTAAAATCAATAATAATACTTCATCTTTAGAAACTTTTGAGGATCAGAATGATTATTTATTGGGATAAAAAAACGAACAGTAAAAACAGAATAGGACAACGGGTAAAAGAATTACGAAAGGCTCATAATCTTACTCAGAAAACACTCGCTGCCAAATTACAACTTGCAGGATATGATGTTAATGATCTGGCAATCCTGCGAATTGAACAAGGCACACGTTTCGTTCCCGACTACGAAGTTGTCGCACTGGCCGAAGTATTTAATGTTTCCTGCGAATATCTTCTCGGTCTGACGGACGCTCCTGCAAAATAATTTAATTGTATTGCCTCCAATTATATGCTAAACTATGGATAGATACTTCTGAACAACATACACTATTTATAAACCGTATGATTGGAGTGATTTCATGGAATTAACAAAAAAAGTCCCTACAACCGATAAAAGCCAGGAAAACAATCATCTTCTCCGCATGTTAGACCGGGGAATTGATGATATGGAAGCTGGTCGTGAATTGCCACTGGAAGATGCTTTTCGCAAAATCACAGAATTAAGGGATGCACGAAGAAATGCAAGAATATAGAATTATTTTAACCTGGGAAGCAATTTACGATGTCACAGACATTGCAGATTATATTGAAGAAGAATTCGGCCAGCAACATGCTGACCGTTTTCAATCTGATTTGAAAGAACAAATGCAGAATTTAAGTCAGTTCAGTACTGCCTTTCCCCGAACTCAAATTCTGTACAGAGGATATTCCATACATAAAAGATCTTTTCCGCCATCTATTATTTTTTATATTATAATGGAAGAAACAAAAGAGATTCATATTCTCCGAGTGCTGCGCCATGAACGAGATTGGGAAAATATCCTATTGCAAAGATCAACTTATACATATCCAGAATAAATACCTGGGAGCCGATCAGAGATTTTTCTGAAAGGCTTCCTTTTTAATTTTAATTACTTCCCACTGTCAATTAAATCATAACTCATATCCAGAAAATCCAGTGTCTTAGCTTCACTGACAGAATCATCCAGAAGAATCGTAATCCAGTGCCGCTTATTCATATGATACCCCGGTAAAAATCCATACGTTTGAATAATCATCCCAACCAGATCAGGATCACATTTTACATCTAGGATATTAATTTTTCCATCTTCTTCTAATCCCAGTGTTTTCTTTTCCACTGCCATAATTATAGCATACCATTTTCCATTTTTATGTCGAAGCACCGCAGAATCAGGATCTTTTTTCCATAAATATTCCGGTTCAGTTCCATATTGCTCTTTTACATATTGAAAAATTTCTTCACGTTTCAAATTTATCCCTCACTTACGATTTCTTTCTCTGATTATACGCTATCAGGATTGTATTCTCAACCACTTCTCACAGTTCTATTTATGTTTTATAGCTTTTGCATAGCCTGCTTTGCAGGCTACACCCCAAAAGAAGCAAGCACTGCCAGTGTCATGACAACTGGCTCATTTTGTCAAATTCCCTTTCCGGTTCATTCTACCAAAATGTATCAGGGAGTATCCCTGGCCCTCTCATATTTTATAATTTCTTAATTTGACGCTTTCACCCAGTCCTGTTAAAATAACTTACAGATACATCTGTCCAAACCAACAAAAAACCAAGTACCATAACTGTCATAGCCGAACTGGTTAGACAGTTTTTTTGTACTCTTTTTTATAAAAAAAAACGAATTGGAGGATTTCAATGAGCAAACGTACCAGAATTCATCCCGTACAATTTTATTTGAATGATGACGAACAATACATTTTAGAAGAAAAATATCGTCTTTCCAGGATGAAAAGCAAATCTGCCTTTCTACGGAAAATGATCTTATATGGATTTGTATATGAAGTAGACTACTCTCATATCCGAAAAATGAATACCCTGCTGGGC